>NZ_CP155435.1:0-246080 GCF_049390645.1 Arthrobacter sp. NyZ413 | reverse complement strand
GGCGAGTCCTCCTTCTCCAGCTGTGTTGCCGGGGGTCGTCATTGACCGAGGGTGGAGCAAAAGTTGGGTGGGTGGCGGGCGGTGTGCCCGCCACCCTTAGGATCCAGTGAAGCAGGGATCAGACGGTAGCGGTGACCTTGCCGATGTTCGCAGCAGCGAAGGCTTCCGCGATCTCGGTCTCGGCGCCCTCGGGCAGGGGCAGCAGCGGGGTGCGCACTGTAGCGTGCTCGAGGATGCCGCGGTTCACGAGGCCCCACTTCAGGGCGACGGTGCCCTCCATGTGCGAGCCGCGGTGGTAGACGTTCTGGGTCACCGGCAGCAGGCGCTCATGGATTGCGTGGGCACGCTTGTAGTCCTGGGCCTTGCCGGCCTCGATCAGTTCGACGAGCAGTTCGGGGGCGATGTTGCCGTAGCCCACGAGCAGTCCGTCGACATCGAACATTGTCGACAGCAGGTACTCGTCATGGCAGGAGAGCACCTGCAGTTCGGGGTACGCGGCGCGCAGCGCGGGGATCTCGGTGTACCACCGGCGCATGTTCCGCACACCGTTCTTCGTGGCGAAGACGCCCTCCTGGCCAGCGATCTCCAACTGGGTGTCCAGGTCGTAGCTCGCCTTGGTGTTGTCCGGGTACTGGAAAAGGATCAGCGGCAGACCGGACTCTTCGTAGATCTCCTTGTACCGGGACTGCGGGGCGCCCTGCTGGTAACCGAAGCGCAGCCACCCGTGCGAGGGGTACACGAGACCAGCTGACGCGCCGGCCTCGACGGCCTTCTTGGCCTCGAGGGCCGCGGTTTTGTTGCCCTCCTTGGTGATGCCCGCCACGACCGGCACACGGCCGTCGGTGGAGGCCACGAACGCGCGGATAACGTCCAACTGCTCCTCTTCGGTAAGGAACGTGCCTTCGCCGGCGTGGCCCAGGACGACGAGGCTCTTCACCCCGTCAATCGATCCGAGCCATGAACCCAGGCGCTGGATCGCAGCGAAGTCGATAGCGCCATCTTCGGTGAACGGAGTGACAGGTGCGGGGCTGAGTCCGCGGAGATCGAGTGTCATTGCAGCTACCTTCTTGTCTTCTTTGATGTCAGTAGTTCTTCTCTGATGTCAGTAGTCCCGCTAACGTTGAAAACGTTTGCAGGAACGTTTTCAAGTTTGCGCGTGTCCCAGCTCACTGTCAAGAGAACGTTTGCAAGAAGGAGGAATAGAGTGTCTGTAACGCCCCTGTTGAAGAGGAGAAACGCAATGGAGCCGGCCGCCCCGGGAGCCATAGTCACGCTCAAAGACGTTGCTGCAGCAAGCGGCGTGAGCATCTCCACGGCCAGCCGTGCCCTGGATGAACGCACCACCTCACGGTCGGCCGCTGCAGCCCATGTCCGCAAAATCGCAGAGGAACTGGGCTACCGCAGGAACTCGTTCGCCTCCAGCCTCCGACGGGGAGAAACCCGGACCCTGGGAGTACTGGTCCCCCGCCTCAGCGACACCGTCATGGCCCTCATGTTCGAAGCATTGGAACGAGCCGCGTCAGCACGAGGCTACTTTGCCATGGTGGCAAGCAGCGGCGACGACCCCGACGACGAACGCCGCGCCGCCGAAACCCTCCTGGACCGCAACGTCGACGGACTCATCCTCGCCACCGCCCGCCTCGACGACGACCTACCCAAGCTCCTGCGCCAACGCGGAGTGGCCCACGCCCTGGTCCTGCGCACCGACGGGGTAAGCCCTTCCGCACTCGGCGACGACGAAACCGGAGGCTACCTGGCCGTCCGCCACCTCATCGACCTAGGCCACCGCGACATCGCCGTCATCACCGGACCCGGATTCACCTCCACCGGAACAGCGCGGCTCAACGGCGCCCGCAAAGCCCTCCAGGAAGCCGGCATCGAACCCCGCCAGGAATGGCTCATCGCAGCCGGCTACGGCATCGAAAACGGATACACGGCCGGCGAGGCCCTCCTGACCCACGACCCCCACACACGCCCCACCGCGATCTTCGCCGCCAACGACAACATCGCCATGGGCATCATGGCCGCAGCCCACCGCCACGGCGTCACGATCCCCGACGACCTGGCCCTCGTCGGCTACAACGACACACCGCTCTCCGCCAGGCTCCCCACACCCCTGAGCTCGGTGCACGTCCCCCTGGACCAAATCGCCGCCACCGCCGTCGACCTCATCGTCAACCCCGGCACCGAACCACACATCCGACGGGCCATGCCCACCCTCATCCCCCGTCAATCCAGCGGAAAACCCAAACACTTCTCCAATTAGGCCCCCAGCAGGAGAGCCAGCTGCGCATCGGGGCCAAAGTCGCACACGGAACACAACACCCCGGACTGCGATGCGGTCCGGGGTGTTGTTTCATGGACGGCCCTTTGTTGCACAGCCCTCCGCACTGTGACGTCCGATTAGCCTCCCTCAAAGAAAGGCAAGCTTCTTGGATCAGTTGTGTTTCGTGTTGCCGGCTTGGATTCGGCTTTAGTTTCCACAAACGGTTCGTGAGGGATCGTCGTAAGGGCCAGTTCGACGATGTCTCACTTTCGTCCAAACGGGGTAGTGAACGAGGTAAGGGAGGGGAAACACCCCCGGCTTCATAGATCTGAGCCACACCCAGAAGATCTCAGGCAGACCTTCGAGATGCTGCCAGCATCTCGGCAGTTCCTTACGCCCAGACGGCAAGTTCCTCGTCCTTCATGCAGATGTAGCGGCGTTCGTCTGGGCCGTATGGTTCGAGCCAGAAACCACTACCGTCGGGCATTACTTCTTCCACTCGTCCTGTACGAGGGAAAGTGCTGCGGGAGCGTATTTCAACTATGTCGCCGGGGCTTGGGGTCCACGTTCTGGGCTGTGGGACGCGAGGCCTGCGGGCAGTCGCGGAATGCATAGATGTCCTCTCATGCTGTGGGGGCGGGCGCAACCCTGGTGGCACCCGTTAGGACCGTGCTCCGGTTTGCGTTTCGTGAAATGAGTTGAATGGCGGCAGTACCGAGGGTTCGGCTATTGAAAGCCGACCCATGAATTTTTGCGGTTGTCGCCGCCGTCAATAATGACCAACTCAGAGCCGTTGCATGCGGCTTGTCTGATGGCTGCTGCTTCCTGGTACTCCGGCGAGTTGTACATCGCCAGTGCTTCTTCGAGGGATGGAAAGCGGTGGAGGAAGTAACGTTCGAATTTGAGGTCGCCTTCGAGTTCGACAAAGGCTTGACCGCGGGACAGCGGTTCGAATCCGTATCGGGGTTGA
This sequence comes from Arthrobacter sp. NyZ413, assembly GCF_049390645.1. Taxonomy (NCBI): domain Bacteria; kingdom Bacillati; phylum Actinomycetota; class Actinomycetes; order Micrococcales; family Micrococcaceae; genus Arthrobacter; species Arthrobacter sp. NyZ413. The sequence goes on along the minus strand of NZ_CP155435.1, from coordinate 242,844 downwards.
ATGCGGGACACGATTTCGGCGTATCGGGCCAGTAGTGCTCCGTCGCGGGGGTTTGCTCGTCCCAACCAATATGCAGGCATGATTCTCCTAGGAGTAGGGGTTCTTGAGAGTTGTTCCGGTGCCCGGGATTGACCGGGCACCGGTGGTGTCAGTGGACGTGTCGTTCCAGGCCCGCCCAGTACTGCTCGCGCAGTCGTTTCTTGTCGATTTTTCCGACTGCTGTCAGGGGCAGCCGGTCTACGATTTCGATTGCCTTGGGCGCTTGATGGGCACCCTTGCGTCGCTTTACTGACTCGGTAAGAGTCGAGATGTCAACTGTGCTGCCAGGCCGAGGGACCACGACAGCGGTTACTGCTTCGCCCCACTGGGCGCTTGGGATCCCGATCACCGCTACGGCCGCGACGTCGGGGTCCTCTGCGATGACGTCTTCGATCTCGCGGGAATAAACGTTGAACCCGCCTGAAATGATCATGTCTTTCTTGCGTTCGACTATGTGGAAATAGCCGCGTTCGTCTTTCACGGCAAGGTCGCCGGTGTGGAGCCAGCCTGATCTGAGTGCTTCTTCCGTTTGTGCTGTCAGGCCCTGGTACCCGCTCATGATTCCGCGGCCGCGCACGCAAATTTCCCCGACGGCACCTGCTGCCACGGGCTGGTCTTCCTCATCGAGGAGTTCTACCCTGGCGCCCAGGACCGGGCGCCCGCAGGAGCCCAGCAGGTCGGGGTCGCGATTCGGGTCGTGTTCGTCTTTACGCAGGACTGTTGCCCAGGAGACACACTCTGTTTGGCCATAGGCCTGGAGCAGTACTGGTCCGAGAGCCTCGTGAGCCTCGGCAATGCGGGACGGGGACATCGGTGAGGCCCCATACATCAAGGTTTCGAGTGAGCTGACGTCGAATCTGCCGGCCAGGCCTGAGTCGAGCAGCTTGTAGAGCATGGTGGGAACGCAGAAGCTCCAATTTACGCGTTCGTCCTGAACCGTGCGAAGCCACTGCTCGGGGTCAAAGCCGCGTTGCACGACGACCGTGCCTCCCCTCAGCAGGGTCGGTACGATCGGGAGCACGCCGGCGTGCGAGAGCGGTGCAACTGCCAGGTATCGAGGGCTGCTCGGCAGGTCGAGTGCCGCTGTCACCGACACGACCGCCTGAGACATCGCCCGGTCCGGGAGCTTAACCCCTTTGGGGCGGCCCGTTGTGCCCCCCGTGTAGGCAATCCAAGGAACATGATCCGGCCCGAAGTCGTACCGCACGAGCAGGGTAGGCGGAGCTGACTCGGAAAGGCGGATCAAATCGGGCGCGAGATCGGACTGCCCCAGCACAAATGTGTGCCTTACGACCGCTGACCTGGCCATGATCTCTCCACCAACGGAGGCATGGGCGGGATCAACGATGAGAACATTCACGCCTCCGTCATCACACACGTAGGCGTGGTCTTCTGCCGAACCCAGTGGATGGAGTCCGCTGTAATGCAAACCCAGCAGGGTAGCTGCGGCCTGAACCATCCACACTTCAGGCATGTTGGCGCTGAGAACACCGATGCCGTCACCGGGAACCACGCCGTGGTCGGAAAGTACGCGCATGAACCGGCCTATCCGATCACGGACCATGTCGTAGGACAGCCGGCGGTCTCCCGCCACGAACGCGGTCCTCTTCGGATACCGCGTGAGAGCTTCAATCAGCAGATCGCTGTAGTTGACGTCTGTCAGTGACGACATCATTTCACCTCTTCTTTGAAGTTAAGCGTGACATAGAGCACACTATCTATGGTAACTTGGTAAGACCAACCATCCAAGCACGAAAGAGTGCCTGATGACTTCTACCGCAGATTCCGTTCTTGTCTCACCCAAGGGGCAGACCACCTTGGTGATCTCCCGTGATTTGCAGACCACCCCGGAACTTGCCTGGGACGTTCACAACGAGCCGGAACACGTCAGCAAGTGGTGGGGCCTGGAAGGCCACGAAAACCACATCACAGAAGCGGATCTTCGACCGGGCGGTTCGTGGCGTTTCGGACAGCGAGGCCCGGATGGAACCGAGGTGATCTTCGGTGGCGCCTACCGTGAGCTCGATCGGCCGCGGATGTTCAGCTACACCAAGGACTGGCCTGGAGCCGATCCGTCCTCGGAGAAGCTTGAAGAAAGTTTGATCACTATCTGGTTCGACGCGCATGACCACGGCACCACAGTCACCTTGGTTTGCGAGTTTTCGTCGTCTGCCTTGCGCGACAGGGTCGCTGCAGGGGGCCTGGATCGGCTACGCCAGTCCTACGACCGAATGGACAAACTGCTCGAAACCCTGCGTTTCTCAGAGGTGACCGAAGCAGGCTGACGCCTGTCTGCTTTGCCCCGACACCGCGCAAATCGTCACATGTCTGCAGATTCACTCGTGAGGACAACGGGCGATGAACAAACGGCCCTAAGCCGTCGGATTCACATTCCACATTTCCTTGAATAACGGCACGGAGACACAATGCAATCTCAACCCGATGCTTCACAGGCATCAATCGGAACACTCCCCCGCACCGGTCCTGAGATCATGGCTCGGCTGGAAGGCTTGCCCTTCACACGGCTCCACAAACGCTTCATTACGATCATTGGCCTGGCCTACTTGTTTGATGCTGCGGATGTTGCCCTCCTGACCTTCGTCCTGGCCCCCATCAGCGCGGAGTTGCACATCGATAAGATCCAATCCGGCACAATCGCCAGCATGGCGTTTGTGGGCATGGCCATTGGTTCGATCTGCTCAGGATGGCTATGCGACCGTTTTGGTCGACGGCCCGTATTTACTTACAGCATGTTGCTCTGGGGTGCTGCCAGCCTCTTCACGGCATTTACCTGGGACTACGGCTCTTTGTTGACCGCCCGGTTCTTTACCGGAATCGGAATGGGAGCCGAACTACCGTGCGCCATGGCACTTGCATCGGAGTTCCTTACCAAAAAGCGGCGAGGGACTTTCCTCGGCTCCGCCCAAGTGCTTGTCATTCTTTCGTTCCTTTTCTCCGGTGGCATAACGCTGCTCGTGGGCTGGCGAACAGCCTTCATCATCATGTTCGTGCTCTCCATGTTCTCCTTCGTTGTACGCCGTGGAGTTCCTGAATCCATCCGGTGGCAAGTCACCCACGGGCGTCTTGAAGCCGCACAGAAGACCCTGGCGCGCTTTGAAGCGGCCGCCCCTCCGGGTTCCATCACTACCATCACTCCTCCGCCGCCCGTGGACGGCTCCACCATTCCTGCTTCACGGGGACCTCTGCGGGATCTGTTCGCGGGCGCCCAAGGCAAGCGGACGGTGACGGCTTGGACGATGTGGTTCTTCCAGCTCATGGCCCAATACGGAATCACCATCTGGATTGCGAAGCTGCTTTTCGACAACGGTGCCAGCATTGCATCATCGATCGGCATAACCATGCTGATGCAGGTTTGGGGAATTCCCGGTGCCTTGACATCGTCGTTTCTTCTGGAGCGGCTGGGCCGGCGTCCTATCTATATGGCCGCCGCCGTCTGCACCGCCGCTGCTGCTTTTTGGTATGGAAATGCACCCTCGCCAGCCATGGCCATCGTCGCTGGCTCGGTACTGCAGTTCTTCCTCTCCGCAATGACTTCGGCACTCAACGCCTACACGCCGGAACTGTTCTCCACCGCGTGCCGCGCGACCGGTATCGGAACAGCAACTGCCTGTGGACGAGTCAGTTCCGTGATCGGTCCACTTGTCGTGCCGGCGATTCTGCTCACCTGGGGATACGCAGCCACGTTTATCGTTTTGGGTTTCTGCTTCCTCGCAGCAGCTACCGCAGTCCTAGCGATGGGGCGCGAAACACGAGGTAAGAGCCTGGAAGAGGCAGTCCAATAGCGCCCCACCCGAGGCGGGTGGCGGAGGGCATAACGAGCAATTCCTTCGCAACCCGCGGCACATTCGCTCAACACACGAACACGGTCTCAGGAGCCTTGGGTCCCGATCGCAAAGTGAACCACGAAAGGATGGCACCTAATGCCAGTTGTCATAGGTCAAGTAGCATCGTTGACCGGCAACAACCCGGGCGGCACCGAGAACCGCTTGGGAGCGGAACTCGCTGTTGCCGAGCTCAACGCGGGACAAGGGTTGCTTGGACAAAACGTTGAGCTCCTTGTGGCCGACGATGAAACCCGCCCCGCACAAGCCGTAAGGGCCTACAACGAATTGGTTGAGCAAGGAGTATGCGCCGTTGTGGGAACATCGTTCTCCAACGCCAGCCTTGCTATCATCCCGGAAGCTGAAAAAGCGGCGGTCCCGTACATCTCAACCGGCGCAGCAGATAGCCAGGTCGATCCGCTCCGTGCCAACGGATTCATGACACCCCCAACTGCATCGGCAGTCGCCGAGCAAATGCTTCGCTACTTCCGGGCCCATGGACTCACAAGGCTGGCCCTCGTTTACGACGACAACAGCATGTTCGCCAAAACCGGGTTGGAGAAACAAACACGGCTCGCGAAGGACTACGGCGTAGAGTTCGTGCACCTCGACAAGTTCCATGTTGACACGACAGACTTCGGTTCGCTCTGGGCCGGGGTGATGCGGGCCGGAGTCGACGGCATCATGGCCTGGGCGACAGGACCACCGGCTATCGCACTAGTCCGGCAGCGGCCACGGGAACTTCCCTTCGCCATGAGTCATGGAAACTCCAACCAGCGTTTCCTGGACGCCGCCGGGGAAGCCGCCGACGGCGTCATCGCTGCAGCCAACCTCGGGCTCGTAGCAGACGAGCTGCCTGCATCCGACGTCGCGGAGGCTGCTACCTCCTTCACCCAGGCATTCAAAGCGCTCCACGGCCGTCCACCATCGTCATACGCAAGCGACGGGTACTCGGCAGCAACGCTCATCGCTGCGGCGGTGGTACAAGCCGGCAGTGATGATCCGAAACTCATCCGGGACGCCCTTGAGGAAGTTGCCGTCGTCACTCCCCAAGGCCGATACCGATTCTCGGCCACCAACCACCACGGCCTGAACGCTGATCAAGTAGCCGTCACAGTCATTCAAGACGGCAGATTCGTGCTAACAGACTGGTCCAGCAACGAGCTGGCGCAAGAAACAAATCACCAAGGAAGGTCGTCATGAACGACAGGCAGGTTGTCTTGACCCACGTGCAAGGACCAGTCGGATGGATACACCTGAATCGTCCGGAAGCGCTCAATGCACTTAACGCCGAACTGGTACCCCAACTGGACGAGGCACTTACCCGCTTTGAAACGGATCCCAGCGTCCGTGTCCTCGTCATCACCGGAACGGGGCGCGCGTTCTGCGCCGGCGGCGACCTGAACTCCTTCGACCCCTCAGCCGAAGACACCGTGCAGGTATTTCTTGAACGCGCGGCCGCGACCCTTGAACACATCCCCCGGATCGGCAAACCAGTCATCGCAGCCCTCAACGGAGTTACCGCTGCTGGCGGGTTGGAAATAGCAATGGCATGTGACCTCGTTGTTGCAGCACGCAGCGTCCGGATCGGCGATGCCCACGCAAACTTCGGCCTACTCCCAGGTGCTGGAGGAGCGGTGCGCCTGGCCCGGGCGGTAGGGCCAGCCCGCGCGAAGTACCTATCCTTCACCGGCCAGCTCTTCCCCGCTGACTTCTTCCTCTCCTGGGGCCTGGTCAACGAAGTCGTCGATGACGACCAGTTGGACAAGCGTGTCCAGGAACTGGCTGAGACGATAGCGGCCAAGAGCCCGATAGTCCTCGCCGGAGCAAAACAGCTCATCGATGAAAGCTTCGACCAATCCCTGGAAGCCGGGCTCAAGGCCGAACGCGACGCGATGTACGCCCACATGCAAACAGAAGACATGCGCGAAGGCCTCGCTGCTTTCGTCGAAAAACGCACCCCCAACTACACAGGACAATGAGGACCACGAAATGACAATTTACGTACTGGTGCACGGCGCCTGGCAATTCGGCGAAAGCTGGGAGCAAGTGCGCGAAGAACTTGAAGCGCGAGGACACGAAGTCCACACACCCACCGCCGCAGGACTCCGCCCGGGGGACCCGGCCGATATCAGCACCGACGACGCCTGCAAACCGATCATCGACTATATCCTCGAAAAAGACCTCGACGATTTCGTCCTTGTCGGCCACAGCTGGGGCGGCGTTCTGATTGCCAAGATCGCAGAAGCCTTGGCTTACAGAATCCGACGAATGGTCTTCCAAGGCGCCTTCGTTCTCTTAGACGGACAAACGGTCCTCGAGAACATCCCACCCTTCTTCCCACCAGCCCTGCAGGCAAACGCTGAGGAGCGAGGCGACGGAAGGGTAATGCTGCCGTTCGAAGTATGGCGCGACGGCTTCATGAACGACGCCTCTTACGACCTCGCAAAGGACATCTACGACGGACTGCGCCCTCACCCCTTCCGGACCTTCACCGAACAGGTCGACCTGGAAAAGTTCTTCGAACTCCCGATCCCGAAGAGCTATCTGCACGCCACGGAAGACAACTGCCTGCTGCAAGGAGAATGGGGGTGGCACCCGAGAATGTCCAACAGGCTGGGATACTTCCGCTTGGTTCAAATGCCAGGAGGCCACGAAGTCATGTACACCGCACCCAAATTGCTGGCTTCCAAAATTGAAGAGGCAGGCCGCGATTAGGAATAGTCAGTTGGTATGACCAGCTAAGCTTGGAGGTAGACACCAGACAGCGGAAAGGCCCCGCATGACGCAACTCGCAGACGAAGACGGCAACGTCGAGCTATTTGCTCCAGTAGGAAAGCAAAGGCTATTCGAGAGCGTCCTGAGCCAATTAGAAACCCTCATTCACGAGGGACAGCTCAACGCGGGCGACCGTCTGCCCAGTGAACGCGCCCTGAGTGAAATGCTGCAAGTTAGCAGGCCATCTGTCCGCGAAGCACTTCGGGTCCTTGATGCCATGGATATCATCACCGTAAAAACAGGTGTGGGATCCGCTGGGGGCACGAAGATCAGCGACAAGCTGGGCCCCATGATCTCAAGGCTGATGCGCCTTTACATGGCCTTGGGACACTTCGACCTGGACAATGTTCTCGAAACCCGCCGTCTGCTTGAAGAAGAAGCCGCCCGTGTCGCCGCGACAAAGCGCACGGACGAACAACTTGCCGGGATGGAAAAGCTGCTGGCCCAGATGGACGACCTGGTGGAGGACCGTGAGAGGTATCTCGCGCTCGACGGAAAATTCCACGTGGCCGTAGCACTGGCCAGCAGCAACCCACTGCTCGCGCACCTCATGGGATCCATGCGAGACGCAGTTACCGAAAACCTCGTGAAGGCTCACGGCGAAGAGAACGACTGGCAGACACTAGCGCTCAAGGCCCAACAAAATCACCGAAAGCTGGTGGAAGCCCTCCGGGCAGGAGACGGAGACGCTGCCGCACAATGCGTCGGTCAGCACGTTGACTTCTACAATGAAGCCCGCCACCATTCCTAAAAATCCGCAGGGGCTCCTCACCGGCGGACTCCCCGAGAGGACGCCGTTCCTATCGCCAGGTACTACCTGTAACCCCTGCCGTAAAACCCATGACTAGAACGCACCATCGTGCAGCACGCCGATCACATGATGTGGGCTGGGATTCTTAGCTGAATTTCCCAGCAAACAGCGTGTGTCCCTCGGTGAGAGGTGTTCGAAAGCCGATGGTCATCCGTGGCGCGGAGCCTCTGAGGCGAGGGTTTCCTTGACACGGTCCAAGTAGCGCCGCGTGTGTTTTCGCCACTCCTTTTCGTACAGTCTGGAGAAACCGGGGATTGCCGGAATCGTAGCTGTCACGCCCATCCTGAGAGTGCACCCGCCCTCCGATGGCTCAATCCGGTAGGTCTGCACCATGTCAGCATTGGAAGGCTCGACAGTTACCGCCTTGGCCCAGTAAGGTGCTTCCTCCTCGACAACCTCAATCGTAGAGGCTGACCCGTCCGCCCGAATAAAGCTCTGTCGTTCCCCGACCCCGTCGGGGTTCCGGGAACCCTGAACGCACGTGCCGCATTTCCCAGCAGGACAGCGGACTCAGCGGAGCGGATCAGCGACCACACCGACTGTGCATCGCACGGGTAGCTTTCCGACTCTTCAGCTCGGAGGGTGCGGCCGGGAGCGCGCACTCCCTGTGCCCCTGCCCGGCCGTACTGCCCGCTGGACCGCCGGCTTCTTGATCTGAGGAACCAGGCCGCAGCTGTCAGGGCGGATATTAGGATCACCAGTCCGGCGATCATCCCGAATCCGAGCTGCGGATTACCTGCCGCGTCAGCCATGGCAGCAAGAACAAGGATTCCAGCGACGCCGGCAATGACAACAACACCGGCGAGAAATCTATGGAAAGCCATCGCTCGAGCATTATCCAGTCTCGCGCAATCCGGCGCCGTTCCGGCTCGCCGCTTTGTACCGAGAACAGGCGCCCGTAAAGCGGTCGTGCACCGCACGTGTCGGCGGTACCCGCGGCGCTGCTCAAAAGTGGCGTGATTCTAGGCCTGTCGGATTCCCGGGGTGCCCTCAACGCTACAGCTCTGACCACGCTGATCGGTTACGTGCAGCAACCTGCGAAATGCCTATAGTTTTCGTTTCAAGGTTTCATGCTCAGGTACCGGTACACGGTGGCGCGGCTGGCCCCGATGATCTTTCCGATCTCAGCCGCTTGGAGACCTCGCGCCTTCAGCTCCCGGGCGCGCCGGACCTTCTCGTCGCCTGCCATGACCTCGGGCCGTCCGATCCTTCGGCCTGCGGCGGCCGCTGCGGCCATGCCCGCCTTGGTGCGTTCGGAAAGCTGATCCCGTTCAAGCTGGGCAAAAGCAGAAATGATGGTGACCATGGCCTGGGCGACCGCTCCCCCGACTTCACTATCAGGGTCGGTGGCAATGCCGTCCCGCAGCGAGCGGAACTTGATGCCGCGGGACTTCAGATCATCCAGCAGCTCCAGCAGGTCACGGGTGGTGCGCCCGAGTCTGTCCAGCTTCCACACCACAACCTCATCACCGCGATCCAGACGCTCCAACAACCGGTCCAGCTCCGGACGCCTTATCCGGGTCCCGCTGACCCCATGGTCGGTGTAGATCCGGTCACACCCGGCAGCCTCAAGCTCGTGCAGCTGCAAATCAGTATGCTGATCCGCCAAGCTCACCCGTGCATAACCAAGACGAGCCATCGCACTCCCCTAGTCTCATCAAAGGACGAAAACGCGTGATACCGAGAAATCCAATATGAGACACCTTGCCGGGACAAAGCAAGACCGCCAGCACCCATGCCTAGACGTGCAGAAACCGCCAAAGGCGGCAAACAGTACTTACGACTCGGAAATCGCGTTAGACGCACCCGTCAGTTCAATAAGGGATCCTTTGTCGAGACCATAGTCGCCTACATTACTTTGCCTCACCGAGCTGCTTCGCGCCCCTGCCCCATGGGTCACGACCCCCCTATACGAAGACAGCCCGCGACCATTGGATGTCGAAGAGTTAGGCTCGCCCGGCATCCCGAGATGGAGTCTCAAGTCTTGGTGCCGAAGCCTTCGGAGCAGCAATTCAGCCGCGCCAGTTTCTGGTCAACACATCGGCCGCTCCCCCACGACAACAACTCCAAGTAAACGGCCACTGGCGCGTTGCCTCAGTCATATCGCCGGCTCGGACAAGCGAGATGGCGAACTACTATCGACTCGTGCTCAAACATTCGGCCGGACACGCGGCCACTTTTCCAGAGGAAATATAGGCGATCAACTGGCCACAAGACGGTGTTCGGAGCCAGAATGCTTCCGGATGCTTTTTGCCATGGCAACATCCGCTGAAGCCTTCAAGCTGCGGTTGTCGCCTGCCGTTAGCGAGCCAGCATCATTGGTGAAGTGGATTCCACCCGATTCCCGCAGTCGATGCAACGCATCCCGCGTTTGGCTCTGATCCCAGCCCATCTCGTCCCTAACTTCACCCCAGAACGGACCCCGGCCACCCTCGCGCCAGGAACGTTCGATCAGCTCATACAACCGTGCAACGACCATATTCGAGAGTTCCACGGGTGACTCAGGGGTGTTTCGCCGAATCCAAGCGGCTTTACGCGACTGATAGCGCGCGGCAACCTTCTCGTACTTGGGCACCTCTCCGTTCTTCACCATGGCATCGGCAATCATTTGGTATTTGCTACCCAGTCGGTATCTGTCTACGTACGCCGCTAGCTCGATCACGCGTTCGTCAGTGATCCGCTCAGGGGGAACTAGGCGTTCAAGCCAGGTTCTCGCGTCCACTTTCCGTTGGGAAAAGCTCTTCCGCCGCGCATGGTTCCTCGTCTTTCGACCGGAACTTCCCGACTTAGAATTCACTTCAGCCATCCTGTCAGCGTACCCCGGTAACCGATGAATCGGCGGGAACGACAGGGATAGCGAATTTCCAATTCATCCATTTGCACTGGCCTGCGTCCCCGTGTTCCCTTGCGCTTTCCCAACACCTCGACCTGATGATTTGGGACTGACCACGGTCTCGAGGAATTTGATTCACATGGTTCCTCATTTTGCCAGGTCATGCCGACGCTTTCGAGAGGAAGCTGACTATGCTGGCTCCTGCTTCGGACATCCGTGTTTCCGACTGCCGAGTGGAACCAAAAGCTGAACTACTTGGGGCAATAGGAGCCAGCGGACCGATAGCTCGATTGTGCACATGACAACCAATTTGGACTATCGACAGGACTTGATGCCATACGTATGGTAGGTGTTATGGCATGAGATCATGCTCGACTTCCTATCGTCGTACTGGTTTTTTGACAAACAATAATTAAGGTCTGATGACCAGTTGATGCATCCATCTGCTTGGTAACTTGTCTTCAAGTTAGGGGAACTATGTATGACGTTGTTGTAGCGTCCACCAGATCTCCAACCCTTGTTTGCCGCCAAAGAGATGGCGGCACTGATGGCTATAGTTATGGCACAACTTATGGCATGGTATCAAGCAGTACGAACAATAGTGACCTTCATACGCATGCAGGTTGGATAGAAGGCGTGAAACCCAACGAAGTAACCAAGTAGAAATCCAACCTAAATACGAACGTGAAATCCAACTATTTATAAAGTAGAAAGTCAGACGTTTTAGAGAACATGACCACAGGCTTGGAATCCCACCACACACCCAATGTAGGAAACAGCGTGTGTCGTAACAGCTGTTCCAGCTATGAACCACGTAGGCTGTGAGGCGGAGAATCAAACCAGTAGGAGAGCCCAGCCGATGGCACGATCATTACAAGCCCCAGCCGCACCCAGAGCAAACCAGGCCCGGGCAATAGACCGCACCGTCAGCCTCGCCAATGGAAAGGGGGGAGTGGGTAAAACCACAACTGCAGCCAATGTCGGCGGCTACTCTGCGCTTTCCGGCCTACGTGTGCTCATAGTCGATCTCGACCCGCAAGGCGACCTCGCACGCGACCTTGGCTATGAACGACAAAGCGGGAGGGAACTTTTCCACGCCCTTGTCGCGGGAACAGCTCCACTCATCCTCCGCAATGTGCGAGAGAACCTTGACGTTATACCTGGTGGTCAAGACTTGGAAGACATCCAAGGCCTCATGGTTTCACGGTCAAGCCGTTCCGACGCGAGCGACTTCGGCGACATGCTCTACGCTGTCCTAGCTCCATTGGCCGATGACTATGACTTAATCCTCATTGACACGCCGCCGGGGGAGCGGATTCTCGTTGAGGGAGCCTTTGCAATCTCGAGTGCGGTGGTAATCCCGACAAAGTCGGACGATGCCAGCATCGACGGCGTCGAACGCATCGCTCGCCGATTCATGGCGGTGCGGGACCGGAATCCCTCTCTCCAGCTCGCCGGCATCGTGCTTTTTGGGGTAGGACCTCGTTCCCTGCGGCTTGAACGCAGCGTAAGAGACACTCTCACTGAAATGCTCGGGCAAGTAGCACCAGTTTTCGAGACCAGAATCCGAAATCTGGAATCTGCCAGCGCAGACGCTAGGCGGAAGGGCCTCCTATTCCATGAACTCGAGGGTGCTGTCACTGACGCCCAAAAGCAACGTCTGAAGGCACTAAGGGCAGGGGAGAAGCCGGCGGACGGCTTCTTCTCTCGAAACGCGGGTGGACTGGCCGAAGAGTTCGAGCAATTGACCGGGGAGATCCTTTCACGACTGAACGCGATCGAAAGCGAGGGACTCGCATGAGCAGCAGCAGACCAAACCTATCCAGCGCATTCGCCCCGTCGGCACCTCGCGGGGCAAAGCTCGAAGGACTACTGACCCCGAAGCGGAAAAAAACAGAAAATCCTCCGACGGAACCTACGGCGCTTAGCAAGCCGCTGCGGATCATTGACGGCTCCGAAGTAACAGAGTCGTCGAGAGCTTCACAGGAACAAGGTCAACTGAACGGCATGGAGCGCACGGGGGAGAGGGGGATGGAAAATCCTCCGGTCCTACGTGATGAATCGAGTTTGGTCACTCCCAAGAACAATGCCAAGAAGCAAACAAAAACCGAGTCAAAGACTTCCAAGACGGTCCCCGGAGCATTGCGGAACGTTGGTGTCTATTTGGCTCCGCAACTGCTAGCCGATGTTAAGGAAGCAGTCCATCAAAATCGGACGACATACGCGGACCTGTTGCTGGATGCATTCGAGGCCCTGGATGAGGAGACCCTCAGCCGGGAATTCAATCCAGAGTCGGTACCGACATCGTCGGGGATGCCTCGACGAGCAGTTCGCAGGCGCGGCACCGCCGGAATTCAGATCCAAGTACGCCTCGATGATGATCAGATCTCCTGGCTCGATGACAAAGTCGTTGTTTTCAGGGCCCCGTCCCGAAGCGCCCTCGTCTCCGCTGCCTACAAGCTTCACCTCAACCGGCAATAGGTAATTACCGAGCCGTCCCTTCCGCCGGCGGTCCTAGTCCCGCAATCAGTCCAGACGAAACCGCGTGCCATCCAATGGGAATTATGGCATTACTTATGGCTAGATTGAACGATCGCGCCCCAAAACGATCTGACATGTCTCTAAAGAAGTCCCGGGACATGTCAGATCGTTTCATTTTGATCCAAATGGAACTATTTGTTCCAATCGGGGCGTGGAAAATTCCTCGATTTCGCATCTGGATGGACTTGTTGCCGTAGTGGACAACTACTGATCCGTTAAAGCGGAACATTGCGCGGGCGTTGGAGAACATCAATCGTGCAGAGAGCGGTGTTCGTCGTTCGGCAACACTGTCTTGGAAGATCTGTTGTGGCATTTCGCGGCGATCCGTTCCGCCAGTGAGGAGGCGGTGAAGATGCTTGCGGTGCATTTATCGACGGAGCGGGGTATGCCGTCGCGTAGGGTTGCGAAAGCTGCAGGCGTGACACACACGACAGTGGATCGATGGGCGAAGACCTGGTGAGGGGATGCCTCTGGCATGCGCTTGGGGGCCAGTCGATCGGTCGAAGTAGCGGAGCGCACGCGCCAACGCGGCGAGCACCGCTATCAGACTTTGCTTGCCTGAAGGCCGCAAGTAAGAAACAAGACCTTCGATTCTCGGTGCGGTGTCGGCGCATTCGTTGATCGACCGAAGATCGATGAAATCCCTCGGTCAAGTATCCCGAAGAACCTAAGTAGCCCTCGTAAAAGCCATGTCGGCCAAGGCCCACTCATCGGGCGGGCCTTCAAACGTTTCCCACGGATAGTCGTCGGTAGGGGAGGGCAGCAGCACATTCTTCGCGATGTTCTTCGCCAGCCATTCTCTCCAGCGCTCACGTTCAACTCGATAACGCTGCAATTGCGCGGCAACGGCTTCCAAAACACCGAAGTATTCTGCCAGGTCTTTCAAGGATGTCGAAACAACGACTGACCAGGATCGGTCCGCGTCGCGGCAGACCATATTCCAGGCCGCCATCATCTCCAGCGCTTCACGGACTGCAGTACGAGATAGTCCGGTCACAGTGACAATCTCAGCGGTGGAGAGGCCGGGGGAGTGTTCCAGGGCCTCATAGACGAACGCCGCCGGCAATCCCAGTTCCCTGAAAACAGGTCGAAGTGCGTGGATTTTCCCTTTTCGCCAAGCCAAATCCTCGGCGACGGCCTTGATCTCCTCCGGAACGGTCAGCATGTAAAGGTCACCTTTAGTTCCTCGGCCTTTTTCAACCAGGGTCACTAGGGGATCTTTCTCCTTACGAAGTGCCCTGAGATGGGATCCGACCGTCGTGTGATCAAGGCCCGTCGCCACCGCAATCGATCTGTCACCGAACTCGATGAACCGTGAAGCCGTCATATGCGCAGCTTCTCCCAATGCTCTTAGAACCATCCTGCGTGCCAGTCCTATCCGAGAGTCAGCAAAGGATCGTTCTCTAAGCCTGAGAGCATTACGCCAGGTTCGAATGAACCGGTGCTCAGCATCGGGGGTTGTCGAGACTAGAACTCCATCTACCCCTAGGGGCTGTGTATTTGGCTGGCTTGTGGGGGATTTATGTGCATTGTTATTTCTTGGTTTGGATGCTTGGTTTTTTTGCAGGTGTTCGACGGCGCTGGCCCAGTCTCGTTTCATGGCTGTTAGGCGGTGCCGAGCGGCGTACCGGGCATAGAAGGACGCCAGACCGGGCCATACTCCCTGCAGTACCCGACGCTCCACCTCGGTGAGTTTCATTCCAGTGGCCGCAGCCGCCGTGAGGATTGCTTGACGAGCTTCAGAATCTGAGCCATATCGGTTAGCGTCGTACAGGCCTGAGAGGGCCATTCCCTGCATTGTTCGCGACATCCGCCCCATCAACCTCGGGCCCGAAGGGACATCTGGCGCGGTAGGAGTAAAAGGCTGCTCCAATCGCAGGGATCGGACACCAGCGATCTCCCGAGCCAGGTCTGATTGCAGTGCCGTCCAGACGCGCGCGCTGTTCCTTCGACGTGCAACGTCGTAGGCCATGTTCAGGCTCATGGCCAGTTCTTGATGGCCGCCGCGTTTATGGGGGGAACCTGGTGTACGCATGCACCCGTGGAGCAAGTTTTGGTGGGGGGATTTATCCAGGGTTCGGTATCGGGTGCCCAGTGCCTCGACCAGGTCTCGCGCCTCGGAAAAACTGACTCGCTGTTCCAGCGGTATGTACACGTGTCGGCCGCCGTTGGGGGAGAAGTCCTCGATCCAGCGGGCACCGCACTTGTGCAGCCAGGTCTGAAGCCCCTTAACATCGGATTCCACCCAATCGATACCGGCAATGGAGGAATCGAAGTCCAGGAAGATTGCCGAGCAAGTGCCGTCCTTGCCAAAGATACGGACGGCAGCTGGAAATGTGGGGAGCGTCTCAGTCAACGCACGTTCGTGCTTTTGAGGGTAGGTCTTTCCACCGTCACGGGAGAGGCGAATACGGGGCTGACCTGCGAGAAGAGGCGTCAGGGCAGCCCACGCCCGAGCGGCGTCAGAGCTTGGGGATGACTCGCGGGACACACCAGCAGGGTCGATTGCTGGCAGCACGAGCGCGTGCTGTTGTACGATGATGTCGTTCCTTGGTAACGGGAATGGCAAAGGACCGATCCTGCCAGATCGGTTTCATAGCAAAACTAATAGGCCTGCGAAGGTCTATTTACGATTTACGGGCTGTCGGCCGGCAAGCAAGATCAGCTCGTGAATCAGAAGCTTCGAGGGCCCGCCTATGGCGGGCCTTCACTTTTATGAGGCTATGGCGATGGGGAGTGCCCCTTGACGCCGAACTTTCGTCAGATCAGTACGGTCAATTCGCTCAGAGACAACCTGCGCCAACCAGTCGCTGACATGCTCAAAGCCTTCGGCTTCCGCGAGCTCGCGGACCAGATCGGCTTTCTGGGTAGGGAGACGGAACGCCACAACACGGCGTTCGCCTTTGCCGGGACGGCCTCTCCGATTCGTTGTCGTACTCATGGCATTCACTGTCCTTTGAACTTTCAGCACCGGGGTCGGTGACTCGAGCATTTCTCTACGGGACTTCGGTTACGGTCATTCAACGGACCCTGCGAAGGGCAATTGCTGCAACTGCTTCCGATGTCCCGAAAGTATCACCCTTCGAAGCCGTGTTCCGGGATTAAGCAATTACAGAAATTACTGCGTGTCGCGCACACCCACCTCACATTCCCATCACGTGATAGCCACCATCGACGTGGATAATCTCCCCAGTCGTTGCTGGAAACCAGTCAGACAGAAGTGCGACAACAGCCTTTGCCACCGGTGCAAGGTCTGTTCTGTCCCAACCAAGCGGCGCCCTCTCCTCCCACACTCCGTCGGTGCTCTCAATTCCATCGATTGCAGCAACGGTGAAGTTATCTAGCGGCCCGCAGGCGACGAGATTAGAACGGATCTTGCGCGCACCGAGATGATAGGCAAGGTAACGGTTTGTTGACTCGTATGTCGCTTTGGCGACTCCAGCCCAACCGTAGATCGGCCAAACAGGGGTACCGTCCAATGTGACACCCACGATGCTGGCGCCGTCGTTAAGAACCGGGAGACAAGCCTTTGTCACAGCTTGCAAAGATGCGCCAGAGACTCGGAGGCTCGTGGAAAGGACATCCCAGTCGGCTGTCATGAAGCCAGGGCCTACGGCCTCTGGTTTGCTGGCTGAAATGCAATGGATTATTCCGTCCAAGCGGTCCGTGTGCTCCTTGACCCTATTCTCTAGGGAGTCGAGGTCCTCTTGACTAGTGGCATCGAGTTCCAGAACGGGTCCGGGGAAGGGAAGCCGCTGAACGATCTTTTGAGTGATCTTCGATCGGCGACCGAATCCAGTGAAGATCAGACTTGCGCCTTCTCGCTGGGCGAGTTCAGCTGCGGCATACGCGATGCTGCGCTCCGTGAAGATACCTGTGACGAGTATCGTCTTTCCGTCAAGGATTCCCATTTATGCTCCTTCGGTAAGTGGCGCCAGGCTGGTCATGAGGTAACGGCTCTGCCCGTCGATGGACTCAATCGGGGCCACGGCTACGGTAAATGCCTTCCATGTCTCGGAGGTTGTACGGAGCCGCACGATTGTTGACGTCTCAGGCCCGGTTCTTCCTGCTGCCGCTGATGCGAGATGCTGTTCAAAGCCGAACTTGTCGTCGGGGTGGGCGAGTGCGGCAAGATTGCCTTCAAAATCTTGGAGAAGTCCGAAATCCACCCATTTGCTGGACGTTCGGAAAGTCACTTCTTGTTTCATGTCGATGGCGGCGAATGCCCTGTCGGCCGCAAGGCTGAATAGTGCATCCGTGAGCAGTCCGCTCGAGACGGGGGAGAGCCCAGGGGTAATGAGCTCCATCGGTGAAGCTACTTCGCGGCTGAAGCCCCGCAACATGATGGCATCAGGAAAATCGGGGTCGTCATAAGCACGAGCTGAATTTACGATCTGCTTCTTGCCAGGGTTAGCGCTGCCATACCGGTGAATGACTTCGTAGGACAGAAGATGCCGGTTGCGGTTGTTCACTGAAATGCCGCTGTCGATCACCAGTTTGATGGTGTCCCTGTCTTTCGTGGACACCAATTTCGCGAGCCATTCCCCTGCAGGGCCGCGTCTGCTCTCAACCGTCGACGTATCAATACCGTAAATTTCAAAGAGATTTGCATCCCACAATGAGGAGTCTTCTCCGACGTTTTTCCCTGTCTGCTTGCTCACTCGCCATTGCCATGTGCCCAAGAGCGGCGCCTTCGGCATGGTACGTCCAGGGTGGTCAAAGACTCCGTAGGCACCGACGACCTGCTTGCCGTCTGGAGACACCACCGGATTGGCGATCACCACAAATTCGGTGGAGCCGTAGCGCACGGCGCCCTCGAATGGGTCACCGGTGGCGAGAGCCGTCCTCAGCCTGTCGATTAGCACGGTTCGCGTCCGGCCGTCTAGCCAATTCCTGGGGCTGATACCCGGATGGTTCTCGTCGCCGACAGCAAGCAAAGATGCTCCGTCTTGAGTTGAGTCAAGGATGACCCAGCGGCCAATTGCGTCGATCTGTTTTGGCTTAGGCACTGGCACTCTTTCCTTGTAGCAAGACATGGGGCTGTCGGGGCGCACAGATCAGCGGCTCACCGAAGAAGGAGTTGAGGTCGACCGCCAGATGAATGTGATCGTCAACGGTCTTCACGATGCCCGCTGTTTCGAGCCGGCAAAGTTCACGGTTGACTACGGAAAGGCAGAGCTCAAGGCCTTCCGCAATCTCTGCCGGCTTCTGGGGAACCTTTAGGAGGTTCAACGCTCGAAGAATCCGCAGGGAGGGGGTGGAAGCGGCGGTACATACGGCATTAAGTGCGTCGGAGTGCATGACTCTGGGCCCTAACAAGTTGAGGGTTGGAAGCCAGCACACCACTGTCCAGCAGCACACTTGAGGTATGGAAGTTGTCGGTCCAGCTTTTAGCCGAGCCACTTTGGACCCTACCTGTACAGTGCTGGGGTGGGCAAATTTATCGCTGAGTCGCCAGTCGCATTCGTTATCGGAGCATCGAGAGGGATCGGGGAGGCGACCGCACAACGATTCCTCAAGGAAGGCTACGTCGTCGCTGGCACCCACCGAGGCAGCGGAGTCACCCATGGTGTTCATGGGATCAAATGCGATGTGACCGACACCGGCGGCTTGAAGGCGGCGTTCAAAGAAATATCCGACACCTACGGACGGCTCGACACTGTGGTCTACAACGCCGGCGTGGTCCGTCAAGATCTTCTCATTCGGATGCGTGCGGAGGACTTGCGTTCCGTTATGGAAACGAATCTCTTCGGTGCTTTTGCCAGCGTCCAGGAAGCCCTCAAATACATGGGTCGGGCACGCTCTGGGTCCATTGTTCTCATCTCCTCCGAGTCATCCCGAACCGGCATACCCGGCTCCGCTCACTACACGTCGTCCAAAGCTGCCTTGGATGGCTTGGCACGCTCAGCGATGTGGGAAGGTGGTCCACGCGGGATCCGTGTCAACGTCGTCGCCCCTGGTCCCACGAAGACGGACATGTTGGCCAAAGTTGATGAATCGGAGATGGCCAAACTCATCAATAGCTCCCCGCTTAGGCGTGTCGCCGAGCCGAGCGAAATCGCTGACGCCATCTACAAAGTAAGCACCCTAACGTACCTCACAGGGGCGCTCATTCCGGTGACCGGCGGCGAGGGGCTGGGCTACTAATCCTCCCGCGCATCCTTCGTGTACCTTGCCTCCCGTAAGTCGATTCCGAGGAAGTCATACAACGCTTTCGCCATGCGATTGTATTTGTCTACATCGACTTCCCAGCGGGTCGACCGTCCGACACGTTCACCTCGAGGCGGATCGCCGACCAAGACGCCGAGGTCTTCAAGCTGATCTAGATTCCTGCCCACAAGGCTGCTGTCCAACGACAGATCCTTGATGAGTGTCGCCCGCAATGTCGGCCCTTTTGTGTAGAGATATCCCACGATGGCGAGCCTGGCGGGCGTGCTAATGACCCTCTGAGCGACGAGGAGATCCTCGGACCAGTTTTCCTCGGGAAGGGCGTATTTAGGCACGCTCCCCATTTTGCCCCGAAACAACATCCTTTTCACATCTGCCTGCCTCCATCAGCGCCAACGTTTTCCTCATGAGAACTCTTAAAGCAGTCTTGAGTTCATTTAATGCCTTCCTTCTGTTAGATTCTAACCATCAATGAAGGCATTTAGCGAGTTCTTCTGCTCTTGCTGATAGCAAGTCCCTAAACCCGAGCAGACAGAACCGCTCCTGGAGAACGGGGCACGACGGCATGAGAAATCTGGGAACCGCAGCGGTACCGGCAATACTCGTTGCTGGCGGGGTTGCCCGCCGAGCCGGCGACCTCGACCTGGTGGACGGGATCCTCACCAAGCTGGAGGCCGCCGGGTACCTGAGTCTGCACCCTACTGCGGAAGTCTTCGAAGACAAACGCCCTCGTATCGTGTTCCGGCGCCGCCGCCCAGGTGTGGTCCTTACCGTCGCGTCGGCGGGGCAGCTTTGGATCCCTGATGCCTGGCGCAAACGCAACGCTGGCGCCGTCCGGCCGTCTCGCGTCCGGGCACAAGAGCGGGCCGGCAATGGCTAAGGCCGGGTTGGTTGTTCCTGTGGTCGGGTTGTTGTTGGCGCCGGTGGTGTTGGTGGCGTTTCTGGGCGGCAGCGGTGCCCCGGCGGCCGTAGCGGTGTCGTGCTCGTCCCCTGCTGCGGGGGTGGATGCTTCGGTGGCGAAGGTGTCTGACGGGGTTGCGGGTTTCGGGGGTGTGCAGTTGAAGAACGCTGCCGCGGTCATGGGGGCCGCGAAGGCCCTGAAGCTGCCGGTGGCGGCGCAGGTGCTTGGGGTCCAGGCGGCCATTGGTGAATCGAGTCTGCGCGTGATCGATTACGGCGACGGGGCCGGTCCTGATTCGCGTGGTTTGTTCCAGCAGCGGGCCAATGGTGCGTGGGGCTCGTACGCGGACCGGATGGATCCGACGGTTTCCGCGACGAACTTCTTCAAGGCTCTGCAGAAGGTTCCGGGCTGGGAGGCGTTGGAACCGTCGGAGGCCATTCACCGGGTGCAGCGCAACGCGGACCCCGGCCATTACACCCGGTTCCGGGGCCAGGCGGTGCAGATCGTGCAGGGCCTGTCCGGGGCCGATCCGGGCGCGCGGGCGTGCACCGGCCCGGGCGGGGCCGTGACCGGTGAGCTGGCCGGAAAGTGGGTGAACCCGCTGCCCGGAGCGGTCCTGACCAGCGGTTACGGGCCCCGGCAGGCACCGGCGGGAACCGCCGGCGGGGTCCTGGCGGGTTTCCACTACGGGATCGATTTCTCCACCCCGGGGCATCCGGGCACGGTCCTGGCCGTGACGGATCTGAAGATCACGATCGCCAGGGACCTGGATGGCATGTTCGGCACCAGGGTGGACGGGACCTCGATGGATGGCAGGTTCACCGTGGGTTTCTACCACATGGCCCCCGGGAGCCTGCGGGTGAAGGCCGGCGACGTCGTGGCGGCCGGGACCCCTTTGGGGACCGAGGGGGAGAGCGGGAACGTGTCCGGCCGGCACCTGCACCTGGAGTTTTTCACCGGCACCCCGGCGAACCCGACGGTGCCGGTCAACCCGACCGTCAACCCCGAACCGATCCTCCGCAGTAAAGGAGCCCTCCCATGACCGGTCTTCCCCGTCCCGGCGCCGCCGGCGCCCTCGTCCTGACCGCGGCACTGCTGGCGTCCGGCTGCGCTGCGCCGGCCGGACAGTTTTCGGACACCTCCGCCGCCACGGCACCGGCCAGTGATGAGCATGACGAGGGCGTGCCCGCGGTGAGCTGGGATGCTGCCAGTGAGAAGGCGGCGAGGGACACCGCGGCGGAGGTCATGGCCCTTTTTGCCCGCCCGACCGTGCCGGAAGGGCCGTGGTTCACGGCGCTGGAGCCGCATCTTGCGGCCGATTATGCCGGGTCCGCCCGCTACATCGACCCCGCCCGGGTCCCGGTGAGCAAGGTCCTGGAAGGCCCTGCCCTGTCCCGGGATACCGGTGATCCGCTGACGGTCACCGCGACGTTCGCCACCGACAACGGCCCCTGGCAGGTCGCATTGCACCGCACCGCACAAGACGCCCCCTGGCTGGTGACCGACATTTCCCCCCAAAACAACGACTAGCAGAACCAGCGACCGGCCCGGACACCGGCCACGCACACCGGACCCGGCTCTTTTGAACGAAAGGCACACACCGTGAGCAGTTACTGGCAAGGATCCGCCAAGGGGCAGAGCCAGCCCGTTGACCTGGCCCGCCCGTTTTCCATCGTCCCGGAAGGAGCAACCATGACCGACCCAGCACCCGAAACCCTCAAGGCCGCCTCCAGCGAAGAGACCGCGTACGCGCCGGCTCCTGCAGGCCCAGGTGCGCCGGCCGTGGCCCTGCCGCTGGAGGGAGGCAGGACCGCCGGTGACGTCACGACCTCGGCGGGGGAGGCCGGGCGTGACCCTGCCCTCTTCCATGTGCTCGGGCGCGGCTACGAGCTCGATGACTTCCTGCACAACGGCCCCGCCATGCACGGGTTCAACGGGTGGCTGAACAGGCTCACGGGCGGGTCCGTGAAGCTGGGCCCGGGCCGGGGGGAAGCGGCTGCGCGCCGGGAACGGGCCGAGCTGCTGTGCTGCGAGCAGATCATCCGCCAGGCCACCTGGCAGCGCGGGTCCGTGGCCTACACGGCGGCGAACAAGAAGGGCAATTCCTCCAAGACCCCGTTGACCGTGGGCATCGGCGGGATCATTGCCTCCATCCGCGGCGGGTCCCTGGCGATGATGGAAGTCTCCGATGATCCCGGGCAGCTGGCCGGCCGGTCCGAGGGAGAGCAGCGCAGCGGCATCGGGGAACTGGTCCTGAACGCCGCGACGGTGGGCACGAAGGCGCAGCTGGAAGGCTACGCCGTCCCGCAGACCTCCTTCGCCCACACCTTCGGCTCCAGCCCTGCGAGGCGCGCGCCCCTGGACAAGGAATCCATCGAAACGGTGGCTGCGCTGATCGACCGGTTCTACACGATCCGGGCCATGGATTCGGGCAACGTCTACACCTCCAGCGCTTTCGCCGGGGCGATGTCCACCTCGGACGCGCTGCTCGTGCCGATGATGAACGCCTCCGATTCGATGGGCGAGGCCGTGGAGCTGTTCCATTTCCTGGAATCCCACCAGGATCCGCACTTCCGTGACCTTGCCCGTCGGGCCATCGTGGTGCGGGTTTCGGATGGCCGGCCCGAGTACAAGGTCGAGCGGCTGGTGAAGGACTTCATGCACCAGGCCGGCATCGGGGCGGAGCGGATGTTCACCGTCCCCTATGACGGCCACTTGGCCGAGCGCGGCGCCATCACGATCGGGAAGCTGGCACCGGCCACCCGGGCCGCGCTGGTGCGCATCGCGGCCGCCCTGATCGTGCAGCTGCAGGACGCCGTCGCCGAACCCACCACCACCCAGTACTGAAAGGCCACCTGCCATGTTCTCTGTCACTGAATCCCTCACCCATGCCGGACTGCAACTGCAGGCCAAGCTCCAGGGCCGGATCCCTGCCGATGTGAAAAACCCGTTCGACGGGGTGGAGCCGAACTTCGACGTTTTCGGGGTGAAAGCCAACAAGGGCATCCTCATCGCCCTGGGCGTGATCTGGGCGATCTCCATCGTGTACTCCGGCGGGAAAGTCCTGACAAGCCTGAACAAATTCAACGCCGCCAAGTCCCACCACGACTCCGAGGGCGTCACCAAAGGCAAGGAACACGTGATCAAGTCCGGCTCGATCCTGGTCGGGGTCGTGATCGTCCCGGTGATCGTCGGCGCCCTGGTAGCCATCGGCAACACCATCGCCAAAGCCTGAACCCCTTCCGACGGAAGCAGGAGAGCATGGAAGACACAGACAACATGAAAGACCCGGTCACCATGAGAGACACGGTCAAGAAGCCGCGGGGGAGGGGCCTGCTGTTCGCCGGGGCCGCCGCGGTGGCCGTCGTCGGCACCGCGGGATACTTCCTCACCACCACGAACTACGCCCCGGCCCCGGCGCCCTCCCCGGCAACCTCGGTCCCGGGCACCGCGGCCGCGGGTGTGGCCGCCGGGTCCGGCGGCAACACCCTCGGTGCTGACGGGGTGACCCGGGTCGGTTACGAACCCACGTGTGAGGGCGCGGAGCAGGCAGCCACCAACTACACGGCCGGTGAACTCGGCTACGGGAACGTCCCGGATGAGAAGCATCTGGCCCTGATCAACCAGATCTTCCTGCCGGATTCGGCCGACCGGATCAAGGAAGCCCAAAGGATCCACGACAAGATCGCCAACCCGGCCACGAAAGGCCGTTCCGGGGACTACATCCAGGCACATCCGGAATGGGGCGGTGCCTACAAGATTTTCGGCTGCGAACCCGGGAAGAAAGCCTCCATCGCCGTGCTTCAATGCAGCAAAACCCACTTCGAGCAGCCCTACCAGGGCAACACCATCCCCGACAGCTACGGCTGCTCCGACGTGTTCTGGTCGCTGGCCTGGGCCGGTGACGGGGATGCCAGGGACTGGAAGGTCTCCGGCCTGGGGAACTTCGAGCAGGAGGGGATCTCCGGAGCAAAACAGCTGCCGTCGTTGAAGGCGCTCAGCGTGTCCCCGACGCAGGAATCGGAGTACCCGGTGTCCGCGTCGCTGCTGGCCAGGATGCTGGTCAACCTTGAGGGTGCCCCGTTGGAAGGGTGGGCCGACTATGCCAACGTCACCCGCAAATAAGGGATCGGCCACGTCAGGCGAGGGCCGCCGGCTGCGGCGGGTCTTACAGGTGCTGGCGATGGCCGTGTGCCTGCTGCTCGCCGGTGCCCCGGTGGCGATCGCCCAAGTCGGGAACCCCGGGGATATCTCCCAGCTGACGGACGAGCAGAAACAGGAGCTGACCGCCAAGCTCAAAGACGTTGCCTCCGCGGCGGTCTGCGATGACAGTGACTTCGGCAAGACCGTGCACCTCTTCCATGCGGAGGGCCTGTGCTCGGGCGCGGTGAAAGGCCTGGTCACCGGGCCCGACGCCGGAAAAACGCTGACCCCGGAGGTCATCTGCCTCGCCGTCACCCAACCCGCGCCGATCCTGAAAGACACCTGCACAGGCGCCGCCGTTGGTTTGGGGAAAGTTGCTGAGGCGGTGCAGCAGTCGCAGCTGGATTTCCTGAGGGGGATCGCCGGTGCGGCGGTGGCGGTGGTGAAGGCCACGAAGTTCATCGAGAACCCGGCCGGGGCCATGGATGATGCCGCGAACGCGGCCAAGGCGGACGCGGTGGGCATGACCGGGAACATCCTGGGCCTGCTGACCCGGGTCACCAGTTTCAATCCGGGCGCCGAATGGTTCCTGGCCACTTGGGCGGCCACGTCCGGTGTCGGGTTCATCATCATGGCCGTTTCGGTGCTGCTGACCATGACCGGGGCGAACTCCGGCAAATACAGCCTGGAAGAAGCCCGGAAAGGCATCACGGACTACGCCCCGTTCGCTGTGTTCGTCCTGGTCTTCGGCCCCGCCCTCGGCGTGGTCGTGTCCGGTGTCATCGATCTGCTTTCCGAAGGCATCGGCTCCTGGGCCGGCACACCGATCGACAACTTCGCCCGGCTCGTGAAAGACATCGCCGGCGTCACCGCCGGGGACACCATGGGCTCTTTCGTGGGCCTGGTGTTGTTCGCTGCCATGTGCTTCGGGGCCCTGGGCACCTACGGGAACCTCATCGTGCAGATGCTGGGCGCGAACATGGTCGGGATCATGCTCTCGGTCATGGTCGGGATCCTGATCCACCCCCTGTGGCGGCGGCGCCTGGCGAAAGTCGCCGCCTTGTTCGCCGGGATCCTGCTGACCAAACCGGCCCTGTTCCTGGTGATCGGGATCGTGTTCTCCATGGGCGGGGCCATCCAGTTCCTCAGCGGGGACCCGGACGCGAACGCCAAAACCTTCACCACCATCCTGATGCTGGCCCTGGCCATGCTCATCCTGACCTTCGCCCCCTGGTCCCTGCTCAAATACGTCCCGCTGCTCAAAACCACGTCCGGCGGGAAGATCGAGGGCGGCGTCGGCAGTGCCGCCGCGGGCGCGGCCGCCGGCACCGGGGCATCGTTCATGACCACGATGATGATGCAAAAAGCCAACAACCACGCCAAACGCAACCACACCCACACCGGCACCGGCAACGGTCCGGAACCCGCGGGCCCCGCCGGCACCACCAGTGGGCCCGGGAGGCACACCAGCGGACAAGACACCGGCGGGCAGGGTCCGGGCGGGCAGCAGCCCGCGGCGAACCGGGCCGGCCAGACCGCGGCAGCGAAGAACACCCCGGCCGCTACGGCTGCGGGGGCGGGGAAGAGCGGCATGGCCGGGATGGCGCCGCTGGCGGTCATGCAGGCCGCGATGGCCGCGGCCAAGGCGGCGAAGTCCAAAGCCGCCGAACACGCGAACACGGCCGTGCACGATGTCAGGGGTGAGAGCTGATGTCCCGCATGGTGTATCTGGGCGGTGAGGTCCGCTCTCGTGCCCTGTTCCGCGGCGACCGGCACGTCCTCGAATGGGCGGGACTTGCCGGGTTCATGGCCCTCGCCCTGGGCCTGGTCGTGGTGTTCAGGCATCCGGTCGCGATCGGCGCCGGGATCCTGCTCGCCGCGGCGGGGTGGTGGATGTTCACCCCGCGCGGGGACGCCCACCAATCCTGGGCGGCCGCCACGGCCCGGACCTGGTACCACCGTTGGCGCAACGCCACCGGGCTGTCCTCCTACCACCCCGACGGGGAAGGGGCCATGACGCCGTGGTGGTTGCCGGCCACGGCGGGGGAGCGCAACGCCCCTTTGGCGGTGGGGGAGGTGCGCTGGTTCGATGTGGAGTTCCGGGGCGGGGGATCGATGGTGGTGTTCCGGCATGCGATGCCGGATACGGACTATTTCTCGGTGGTGCTGGAAGTGACCGGGAGCATCGGCGCCGTGAGGGCCGAACGCGACGACGAACGTCCCTATGTGGGGTGGGGTGAGTTCCTGACCTCCCAGGCCACGGAGCGGTCCGCGATCACGGTCGTGCAGGAAATCGCCCATGTGGTGCCGGCGGACATCGAAGACCACCTGGTCTTCATCGGGTCCCGGATCCCGGAAGGCACACCGGAGGTGTTGCAGCGCTCCTACGCCGATCTGGCCGGGCAATTGAATACCCGCTCCGAACAGCACCGCACCTACCTCGCCCTGGGCCTGCCGTCCACCGACCGGTTGTGGAAGACCGCCTCCCGGTACGGCGGGGGCGACACCGGGATCGGGATCGCGGTCTTCAAGGAAGTCCAGAAGGCCGTGAAGAAACTCCGGGGCCCGTTCGGCGGGGTGCGGGTGTTGGACGAAGCCCGTGCCGCGGCCCTGATCCGTGCCCTGCAGGACCCCGGCTTCGACATCGACCAGAGCGACGGCGTCACCCTGGCGACCTGTTGGCAGGCCAGTGACGGCACCCACCCCGAACGCGTCGTGGTCAACGGGACGTGGCTGACCCGCACCGCCACCGTGCAGGGGCGCAAGATCAGCACGGAGGCGCTGCCGGTCCAGGCCCTCTCCCGGCTGGTGTCCGGCGGGGAGGATTCCTTCATCCGCACCATCTCCGCCGTCCATAAACTTGTCCCGGCCGCCCGTGCGCGGGGTACCGCGCAGGAAGACGTCACCGTCGACACCGGGGAGACCAATGCCGGCGCGGGCAAGGGCAGGATCGATGACGGGTCCGCGGCCGCGTCCCTGTCAGGGTCCACCGCACGGCTGAACGACCTGAAAGTCGGATCCCCGTACCACGGCGTGAACCTGGCCCTGTACATCACGGTCAAGGCCCGCACCGAAGCCGGGCTCGAGGACGCCGTGTCCGCCATGGAAGCCATGGCCAACGCCGCCGGGATCAGCGAGCTGTCCTGGATGGACGAACGCCAGGACCTGGCCATGATCACCACCCTTCCCCTGGCACGAGGAGTCAAACAATGACCACCACCACCACCACCGACACCGATCCGGACACGGATCCGGACACCATCCCGGCCCCGGATCCTGCCGTCCCCGAGTCACGCGGGGCCGGGCGGGCACGGCCGCAGCGCGAACGCACAACCGGTCAGCAGCCACCCGAGCTCGGAAGCGCACCGGCCCCGGGACTGACTGTCCCGGAGGCCGGGCATGTCCAGGAGGAGGTTCGGACGGCGTGGACCTCGGGGAAGCGGTGGACGTGGGCGGAGAGGCTGGGGTTCTACTCGCCCTCGCCGGCGGGGATCAAGTCCACCACGCGCCAGTGCGAAGCCACCTACCTGGCCGTCGCGTCCGCCCCGACGTCCTCCCGGGGCTTCATTTTCGGGGTGGACGCGTTCTCCGACTGGCCCTTCTACACGGACCCGTTCGTGGCCTATGAAGACAAGGAACTCTCCTCCCCGAACGTGATCCGCATCGGGGACCTGGGCAAAGGCAAATCCTCGGGCATGACCACCGGCTCCATCACCCGCCCGCTGCTGTTCGGCCGCCGTTCCGTGGTGATCGACAAGAAACTCGACGCCGAAACAGGGGAGGGCGAATACGCCCAAAAAGCCCGCTCCCTCGGGGTCGAGCCGATCCGCTTCGCCCTGGACGGCACCGGCGTCACCGTCAACCTCCTCGACCCCGCCATCGGCGTCGACGAACACCCCGGCGGGCGGGCGGACGGGCGGAAGCCGGTCGGGCAGGCCGCGCTGCTGCGCGCCGTCGCCACCGAAGCCCTCGGCCGGGACCTGACCGCCCGGGAAGGCAAGGCCCTGGCCATGGCCCACCACGCCGCCCTCACCACCGCGACGGCCGAGGGCAGGGTCGCGGTCGTCCGAGACGTCGTCAAAGCGTTGCAAGTGCCCGATCCGGGGGCGGCGGAGGCCGCTCACCTGGGCGTGGAGGAACTGCGCGAATGGGGCCTGGACCCCGCGTTCGCCCTCGAACGCCTGCTCGATGACGACCTGACCGGGATCGTCGACGGCGAAACCAGCGAGAACGTGAAACTCGGCAACGGGCTGACCGTCTTCGACGTTTCCGCGCTGCCGGAGGACGGCCCGGCCCTGGGCATCGTCATGCTCATCATCTCCACCTGGCTGTTCAACACCCTCTACACCCAAAAACGCGTCCACGGGTCCGTGGTCCCGACCCACCTGGTGGTCGAGGAAGCCTGGCACCTTGTCCGCGGCGCCTTCGCCCTGGTCATCCAGCGCCTCACCAAACTCTCCCGCGCCCTGTCGCTGTCCTGTGACTTCGCGTTCCACCACGTCTCGGACATCCCCGCCGGGTCCCCGGCCGCGGCCATGATGAAGGAAGCCGGCTCGAAATACTTCTACGGGCAGGACAACCACGACGAGGCCACGGCCACCACCGTCATGTTCAACCTCCCGGCCGGCACCGAAGACGTGCTCATGGGCCTGGACCAGGGCGTCTGCCTGGTGAAAATCGGCTCCAAGGACGCCAACCTGGTCACCCACCTGCGCTCCGACTACGAAACCGACATCACCAACACCGACAAAGCCATGCTCGCCACCGGCACCCTCACCCTCACCGCCTAAGGCAAAGGAACCCACCCATGACCACCCTGACCAGGCTGCTGACGATGCTGCAGCGCTTCTCCGTCCAGGTGTTCGTCGTCGCCGCCGTGGCTCTGTTCCCGGTGGCCGTGAACGCCGGAGAGGCGCTCACCCCCACCAGCGCAGGCGTCTACCAGCCGGGGTGGAACCCGCTGGAGCTGGGGATCCGGCTGGCCAAGGGCACCGTGGTCTGGCCGGACGCCGCCACCTGGCTCGGGACGGTCTTCCTCCTCGCACTCGTCGGCGGGCTCGTCGCGCTGTCTTTCGCCACCCCCGGCGGTTCAGCCGCCTCCGCGGTCTCCGGGAACGGGGTAGCGGGGCGGCTGGCCACCGGTCAGCAGCTGGCACCCCTGATGGGAAAGGCCATGCGCAAAGACGCGACCAACCTCCACCCGCACGCCCAAGGCATCGCCCCCGGCCAGGTCCTCGGCGTCCCGGCCGCCGGACGGGCGGCGGTGTTGTACCAGGGGTGGCGTGACCTGGGCGTGTGCATCATGGGCCCGGGCACCGGCAAAACCTCCTGCTGCGTCGTCCCGCGCATCCTCAACGCCCCCGGCAGCGCGCTGATGACCGGAAACAAAGTCGACGGCGTCGCCCAGGTCATCGCCGGCCGCCACCACCTCGGCCCGGTCTGGGTCTGGGATCTGGGGAAGATCTTCCGGCAGCCGGACACTCCGGACTTCATCTTCAACCCCCTGGCACAGGTCCGGGGCACCGAGGACGCCATGCGCCTGGCCTCCTGGCTGATCACCGCCTCGGCGAAAAACAACCCCCGCACCGAAACCGAAGCCAAAGACGACGCCCATTTCGGCCCCGCCGGCGAGTCATGCCTGGCCTGGATGCTCCTCGCGGCCGCGAAAACCGGCAAGACCCTCGCCCACGTCCACGACTGGGCCTCCAAGGGTGCGCTGCTTTTGGTCAGCAACCTCCTGGACGACCTCGGGTACACCCGCCCGGCCGCGGAAGTGGCCGGTTACGACAAATGGCCCGACAAAACCCGCGGATCGCTCGTGGCCACGGTCCAGCGCATGTGCCGTGACCTCGTGCACGAGGCCATCCTCCCCTGGACCACCCCCACCCCGGGGATCCGCGAGTTCGACCCGGCCGGATTCCTGCAGGGCCGGCAGACCCTGATCATGCTCTCAGAACGCGGGCCCGGCAGCGCCGGGGCCATCATCACCGCCCTGGTCAACGCGATCACCCGCACCGCGATCCGCGAAACCCCCGGCGAAGCCCGCCTGAAGGTGCCCCTCGTCGGGGAACTGGACGAAATAGCGAACATCGCCGCCTGGCCGTCCCTGCCCAAGGACTTCAGCTACTTCGGCTCACGCGGCCTGTGCTTCACGGTTTATCTGCAGGCCTACTCCCAGGGCGTGAGCGAATGGGGCGAGAACGGCATGAAAACCCTCTGGCAGACCGCCGGCATCCGCCTGCTGGGCGCCAGCGAAGAAGACACCTTCACCCAGGGAATCTCCCAGCGCCTGGGCACCTGGGAAAAACCCACCGGGGAAGGCAAACCTGCCAAAACCATGCCCAAGGCCAGCGTCGAGGACCTGAGCAACATTCCCAAATTCACCGCCCTGCTCAGCACCTCCATCACCCCCGCGGCGATCATCAAACTCCGCCGCTGGGACAACACACCGGCCATGAAACGCACCGTCGAGCACGGCCTGCCCGCCGCCCGGGCCATCATCAACGGCACCAACCCCACCGCCATACCGATCCCGGTGAACACGCCGGTGGTGCACACGAAAGAGCAGGAGAAGGAGAACGCCGCATGAGCACCCCCGGACCCGACACCCCCGACGAGACCCCGGAGGAACCAAGCGAAGAGGAACTGATCGCCGAATTCACCGCCTGGGTCCAAGCCATCATCCACGACGTCGAATCCGTCCCCGACGACAGCGAAACCCGGTACTGGTGCCCGCAATGGTGGGCCCACCCCGAAGCCGTCACCCGGCTCCGGGCACTGCACCAGGAATACATCAAAGCCGAAGAAGACAACGCGCTCAGCGGCTGGTTCGTGTACCACTGGGACGCCCACACACGCACCCTCTTCAGCCCCACCGGCCCCTTCGAAACCTGCCGCTACGGACACCGCTTCTTTGAAAAATCCAACGTCTACACCCCACGACTGATGACCGACACCCCGCCAGCGGACTGGGCACCCTGACATCCAAGACCAGATGCACTCCAAAGCGATAACCGCCGAAAAGCGCCGCCTGACTTGGCGGGTATGTCCAACCCGGGATGTCAGGTTGGAAGCTAAGAGTTTCGCGAATGCATGTAAGAAAACAGAAGATGGCACCCTATTCTGACAGCTTTTCAGACACTTCCAGACGTCAGCTTGGGGTGTACGCCAGCTGGACGTCATATCCGCCTTCAAGCAGCCTCGGCTGGATGGCCCAACGCGTCCTCAGACTGCGACCGCGCTCTGGTCAGCGACGCCGTGCAAAAACTTCTTGGGTCCGATGGTGTTTCCGGCGCACGCATGAAGGGAGCGGCACCTGACCTGATCTTTTCCGACACCGACGATGCGTCATCGGCCAGCAATGCGCGTTAGCCTTCCCACTCTCTGGCCAGCGCCTTGAGGGCAATCGAGACCTGTTCCATGGCTTCCATCCGCCACCGTGACATCCACGGCTTCTTCGCTTTACGTGGTGCTTTCGGGACCGTGTCGACACGGGACCGGAAGCCTATCTGTCTCGTTGCGGAGTCTGGCCTCAATAAAGTCGGCAACTTCGGAGGCGGCAAGAGGGTCATGGAAAATCAGTTGTCCCCTTCGGACGTGTTCCATTCGGGTCCTTCTTTCGTTGGGTAATGCTGGATCGGCGGGGAGAGTCGCTGGAGTGCACCATGGGCGAGCGATTCGTACGCCTCGAGGGATGTGATACCGCCCCGGAACGTGAGGCCCTCGACGAGAATCAGGAGACTCGGTTGGCAAAGCGTCTGACCTTATACGGTGCCGTCCAACGAATCATGCTCCCAGTAAAGGTCCAACTGACGTTGGACAGTGACAGCGGTAAATGTGTGCACGAGCCAGGACCTTGATTCGTCATCAGGCGATCAGCAGGTCGGGCCCGGTTCGGAGCTCAACCAGACTCGTCGAGTGAAGACCAGTTTCTTCCAACAGTTCGTCAAGCGCTTGCTGCCTCGGGGTGCATCCCTGGATGCTGGCCGAATGGCCAGTCAACGCACCGGAACCCACCGACTACTGGATTTCCGACATGCCCGCCGACACGCCGCTGAAAACACTCGTCAGGCTCGCCAAAATGCGCTGGCGGATCGAACGTGACTACGGCGAACTGAAAACCGGATTCGGCCTCTCCCACTTCGAAGGACGCTCCTTCAACGGCTGGCACCGCCACGTCACCCTCGTCACCGCCGCCCACCTCTTCATTACCCGGCTGCGGCTCACGAACCCAAAAGCAGCCGGGGCAGCCTGAGCCTCTACGGCATCCTCAAGGAACTCCAACGAGTGATCGCCGCATGGCCCGGCTACTGCCCGTCCTGCCGTCCACGAGCCCCAACCTAACAAAGTACTAGGCGGCACTCGCGGCTCTTACGGAAGGGTCGCGAGCGGTAGGTATTGGTACCGTCTCCCGGCTGATGCCCTAAGCGCGGGCAAGAACGGGCCTCGGAACCACTCCCGCACCCCGCTGGGGCCAGCTCGACCTTGTCCGTAAAGTCCCTGCCGCGTCCAGCACCGGCGGCCCTGCCCTACTGTTCTAGCCCCTGCCGCGGCTGGGTTTCCTCGAGGAACTGCACCGCGGCGAACAGTTCGAGCCGGTCGCGCATTCCGTCCAGGTTCAGGCCCAGGATGCGACCGGCTGCGCCCACGCGGTTCCGCAGGGTGTGGCGGTGGACGCCGAGGCGCCGGGCGGTCTTGTCCCACACGCAGTCGTTCGCGAACCATTCCCGCACGGTGGCCAGCAGCTCCGTACGCTCCGCCGCATCATGGGCGATGAGCGGCTGCAGCAGTCCGCGGGCCACCGGCCCGGCCTTTTCCTCGCGCAGCAGACCCAGCATCCCGCTGTTGGACAGTTCGGAAAACTCGACGGCTGCCCTGCCGAGTTCTGTTGCGCGCCGCAGCGCGCGGCTGGCTTCTTCGAGGGCACCGGGCAGCGCTTCCATGGTGGTTTGGGAGGAGATGCCGCAGGGGCCGTGCCGCTGCAGAAGTTCGAGGACCTTGTCCTGGTGCTGCCGCCCGGCCAGGACTACCAAAAGGTCGCTGCGGAGGGCATAGAACACGGCGCCGCGGTAGTCATCGGCCAGTAGCTCCAGTGCTTCGAGCAGGTTCGGCGCCGGGTTCTCCTGACGTGAGGCAGTCACGAACAGTGGCTCGCGGGGTAACTGTCCCCAGACCTGCCGGGCTGTTCTGGCGGCGACTTCGGTACTGCCGGCCACCAGCTGCTCGAAGACGCCCGCGCGGAGATGCCTGCGGGCAGTGTCCAGGGTGCGGGCCTGCTCGAGCGCCAGGCTGGCCAGGCCGATCACGCTGTTGACGATGTCCGTCCTGGCCGGGTCGAGCGGTTCGATTGCGCCCAGAACCAGGACGCCGCGCAGGCTGCCTTTCCGGCCGAGGGTCTGCAGCGTCACCGGCTGGCCCCCGATATTCAGGTGCGAGGCGGACCGTGTTCCCTGGTCCAGTGCAGCGCGAACCTTCGCTGTGACTTCGGCGGCGATGTTCGAGGGGACCGGGCGGTTCCTGGGCATTCGGACGTAGTTTCCGGCAGCGTCGTAGAGCGCTACCCAGCTGTGGAGCTGCCGCTCGAGCTCGCCGAGGATCGAGGTCAGCCCGTCGGGGCGGAGGGCGGCGCGGGAGATGGCGCGCTGTGCCTGCAGCGACCATTCCGCGCGCGAATGCTCCTCCCTGGCCAAATAGTCGGCGACCATGCGGATGATCGCGATGAAGGGTGTCCTGTCCGGGACCTCCAACAGCGGCAGCCCGTGGTTCCGGCAGGCGTCCTCCAGCGCCGGGGGCAGCGTCCCGTGGATCACCTGCGTGGCGAAGCCGAGGCCCGCAATGCCGTGCCCCCTTAGACGGCCCACGTATTCGTCATACTTGCGGAACTCTCCCTCGGCCGGGAACTGAGTGCCGTCGGTGAGCAGCAGCTGTCCGGCGTCCAGGAACGGCGTGGGGTCCTCCAGATCGGAACTGTGGACCCAGCTGATTGGCTCGTCGAGCTGCGGCGCTCCGAGGTCTGGGGTGATCAGCCGCAGCCTGAGGGAGCGGCTTCGAAGCAGGACATTGAGGCTTGGCGGCATAGCGGCTTCCTTGCTGATGTTGAAATGTCGAACAGATTCGAAGATTTCGTACAAACGTACACTGCCTTCGCAGGCAAGGTGAACGGATGATGAGGGGAAGCCGACTTCACAACTTCCCGAAAGGAACCCGCCATGGTCGCCATTCCGGCAACCCTGCCCGCAGCAGACACCAGCGCCACAGCCGCGAACGGAACACCCAGCAATGCCGACGTCGTCGCCCTGGACCGCGCGAACGTTTTCCACTCCTGGTCCGCGCAGAAGTCCCTAAACCCGATGGCGATCGCCGGCGGATCCGGCAGCACCGTCTGGGACCATGACGGCAACACCTATCTGGACTTCTCCAGCCAGCTGGTAAACACCAACATCGGCCACCAGCACCCCAAGGTCATCGCGGCGATCGCCCGGCAGGCCACCACCCTCGCCACCGTCGCACCGGCCCACGCCAACCACGTCCGCGCCACGGCGGCCGCCAAGATCCTGTCCCACGCACCTGCCAACATGGAGAAGGTCTTCTTCACCAACGGCGGCGCGGACGCGAACGAGAACGCCATCCGCATGGCCAGGCTGCACACCGGCCGCGACAAGATCATCTCCCGCTACCGCTCCTACCACGGCAACACCGGCGCAGCGATCGTCGCCACCGGGGACTGGCGCCGCATCCCCAACGAATACGCCCGCGGCCACGTCCACGTCTTCGGCCCCTACCTCTACCGCTCCGAGTTCTGGGCCGAAACGCCGGAACAGGAAACCGAGCGCGCCCTGCACCACCTGCGCCGTGTCATTCAGGCCGAAGGCCCCCAGTCCATCGCCGCGGTCCTGCTCGAAACCGTCCCCGGCACCGCTGGCATCCTGCTTCCCACCCCGGGCTACCTCGAAGGCGTCCGCGCACTGTGCGACGAATACGGCATCGTGATGATCCTAGACGAGGTCATGGCCGGCTTCGGACGCACCGGCGACTGGTTCGCCTTCGACGCCTTCAACGTCACCCCGGACCTCATCACCTTCGCCAAGGGCGTGAACTCCGGCTACGTCCCCGTGGGCGGCGTCATCATCTCCGGCGACATCGCCGCCACCTTCGACGAGCGCGTCTTCCCCGGCGGCCTTACCTACTCCGGCCACCCCCTCGCCGCAGCCTCCGTCGTCGCGTCCATCGAGGCCTTCGAGGAAGAGGACATCGTGGGCAACGCCGCCCGGATCGGACGCGACCACCTTGGGTCCGGCCTCCGCGCCCTCGCCGAAAAGCACAACGTCATCGGCGAAGTTCGCGGCCGCGGCGTCTTCTGGGCACTCGAACTCGTCCAGGACCAGGCCACCCGGACCCCCGTCACCACCGACTACATGGGCCGGCTCAAAGGCGAACTCCTGCGCCTGGGCCTGCTGCCCTTCATCGCGGACAACCGCCTCCACGTCGTCCCGCCCGCCATCGTCACACCCGACGAGGTAGTTCAGGCACTGGCCATCTACGACCAGGCACTCACCGCCGTCCCGCGCTAATTGACCCGTGCCTTTTGTAAGCCGGGCTGCAGGGTGCCATTGGCCTAGACGGTTCCTTCCTCCGTAAGGGGTCGGAAACACCGGTATTAGCCCGGCGGGGGAAGAGCGCGGGTAACACAGCCTTCGATTTTAGTAAGATGAAGCACCCTATACGGATGACAGGAAAAGCGGCTTGCAACCGGAAGAGACCCGGTTGCGAGCCGCGACGGAGCGATTCTGGTTAGTGGCGCCGCTTGCACAGTGCTGACAGGGGGGGCATGAGAACTTCGGTATCGACGAATCCGACTCGAACGTTGGAGGGAGTCAGTGCGAGGGCGGCTGGAGACCCTCGCGTCCTTTCGTTACACGCTATGTACCTCGCCGGCCGCATCTTTCTGCTCCCAGCCAGTCTCTGCCCTCATCCTTGCATCACCTCTTTTCTTAGCGCTCGTCAGCGCGTGCCCAACGAAGGACACCATTTATGACCGACGTTCTCTGGTTTTCGGACCTTGGCCTGACCGACCTTGACCAGGTTGGCGGTAAAAATGCTTCTCTTGGTGAGATGGTTCGTAGTCTCGCCTCGGCTGGGGTGAAAGTTCCGGACGGTTTCGCGACGACGGCCGATGCCTATCGGCGGTTCCTCACCGAGACGGGGCTGGATGCCCGGATCGAAAATATTTTGGATGGCCTGGACAGCGGCGATGTGGCCGCTTTGGCCCGGGTCGGCCGGCAGATCCGGGATTTGATTCGCGGCACAGCGTTCCCGGCCGGTTTCGAGGAGGAAATCCGTGCCGCGTACTCCCGCCTGACGGAAGAACATGGCGGTGATGTGTCGTGGGCCGTGCGTTCGAGCGCCACGGCAGAGGACTTGCCGGACGCTTCCTTCGCCGGGCAGCAGGAGACGTTCCTGAACATCCGGGGCATCGACAACATCCTCCTGGCGATCAAGGATGTCTTTGCCTCGCTCTACAACGACCGGGCCATCGCCTACCGCGTCCACCATGGCTTCACGCATTCCGAGGTCGCGCTGTCGGCTGGTGTCCAGCGCATGGTCCGCTCCGACGTCGGCGCGTCCGGCGTCATGTTCACCATGGACACCGAGACCGGATTCAACGACGCCGTCTTCATCACCTCCTCGTACGGGCTCGGCGAAGCAGTGGTCCAGGGTGCTGTGAACCCGGACGAGTTTTACGTCCACAAACCCGCGCTGTCCGCCGGCCGGCCCGCAGTCCTGAAACGGGGGCTGGGGGAGAAGGCCGTGCAAATGGTCTACACCGACTCCGGCGAGGTCGGCAGGACCGTGGACTTCGTGCCCGTCCCGGCCGAGCTGCGGGCCCGGTTCAGCCTGACGGATGCCGAGGTCGAGCAGCTCGCCCGGCACGCCCTGGCCATCGAAGCACACTACGGCCGTCCCATGGATATTGAATGGGGCAAGGACGGCGTGGACGGGGAACTGTACATCCTGCAGGCCCGCCCGGAGACGGTCGAGTCCCGCAAGGCCGCCGGCACCACCTCCCGGTACACCCTGACGGAACGCTCGAATGTCCTGGTGGAGGGCCGGGCGATCGGGCAGCGGATCGGCGCCGGGCAGGTACGCGTGTTGTCCTCGATTGACCAGATGGCGTCCTTCCAGGAGGGGGATGTGCTGGTGGCGAACATGACGGACCCGGACTGGGAGCCGATCATGAAGAAGGCCGCCGCGATCGTGACCGACCGGGGCGGGCGGACCTGCCACGCGGCCATCATCGCCCGGGAACTGGGCATCCCGGCCGTCGTCGGGACCGGGTACGCGTCCCAGATCCTGACGGACGGGGCCCCGGTCACGGTGTCCTGCGCCGAGGGCGAGGCCGGGCTGGTGTATGAAGGGTTGCTGGAGTACACGCTGCAGGAGACCAGCCTGGAGACCATGCCCGCGGCGCCGGTGAAGATCATGATGAACGTCGGCACCCCGGAACAGGCGTTCAGTTTCGCCCGCCTGCCCCACCACGGCGTCGGGCTGGCCCGTTTGGAGTTCATCATCAACCGCCAGATCGGCATCCACCCCAACGCGGTGCTGGCCGCGGCCGGGGAGATCGACCGGCCGGCGGCCCTGGATGACCACACGCTGCGGCTGATCCGGGACAAGACCGCAGCCTACGACGGGCCGCGGGACTACTACGTGCGGCGCCTGGCCGAGGGCATCGCCACGATCGCGGCGGCGTTCGCCCCGGAACCGGTGATCATCCGGCTCTCGGACTTCAAGTCCAACGAGTACGCCAACCTGCTCGGCGGCCCGGCGTTCGAACCGGCCGAGGAGAACCCGATGATCGGGTACCGGGGCGCGTCCCGGTACCTTTCGGCATCCTTCCGGCAGGCGTTCGAACTGGAATGCGAGGCCATCAAGTACGTGCGCAACGAGATGGGCCTGTCCAACATCAAGCTCATGGTCCCGTTCGTGCGCACCCTGGACGAAGCCCGCGGTGTCACAGAGTTGCTGGCCGCGAACGGGCTGCGCCGTGGTCAGGACGGGCTGGAGATCGTGATGATGTGCGAACTGCCCGCCAACGCGCTGCTCGCCGAGGAGTTCCTGGAGTACTTCGACGGGTTCTCCATCGGCTCCAACGACCTGACCCAGCTCACCCTCGGCCTGGACCGCGACTCGGCCCTGGTCGCCGGCGGGTTCGATGAACGCAACCCCGCGGTCACCCGGTTGCTGGAGATGGCGATCGACGCGTGCCGGGCCAAGGGCCGGTACGTGGGCATCTGCGGCCAAGGCCCCAGCGACCACCCGGACTTCGCCGAATGGCTCCTGGCGAAGGGCATCAGTTCGATCTCGCTGAACCCGGACGCCGTGACCGAGACCTGGCTGCGCCTGGCCCGCACCGGCACCGCGGTCTAGTGACGGACCCCCACCCGAGCACGACGGGGGCGGGCGGTGTGTCCGCCCCCGTGGTGTTCTTCCTCTCCGACAGCACCGGCATCACCGCCGAAACCCTCGGCAACACCCTGCTGACCCAGTTCCCGGCCCACCGGCTGGAACGGCGGACCATCCCGTTCATCACCACGGTCGAGCACGCACAATCCGTTGTTGCCCTCATTGACCAAGTTGCCGCGGCCGGGCCGCGGCCGGTCATTTTCTCCACCACCGTCAGCCCGGACGTGCGTGCCGTGCTGGCCCGAAGCGCCGGGCATTTCTTCGACCTGTTCGGTGCCCACCTTGGACAGCTCGAACACGCCCTTGGAACCGCGGCCAACGGCATCCCCGGCCAGGCCCACGGCCTCGGAGACCAAGTGCGCTACCAGTCAAGGATGGCGGCCGTTGAATACGCGATAGAGCACGACGACGGCCAATCCCTCCGAGCGTTGGAACGGGCCGAACTGATCCTCATCGCCCCGTCACGCTGCGGCAAAACACCGACCACCATGTACCTGGCCCTCCAGCACGGCGTCCTCGCCGCCAACTTCCCCCTCATCGAAGAAGACTTCACCACCCTGGCCCTGCCCACACCCCTGCGGCCGTTTGCAAGCAAGTGCTTCGGCCTCACGTCTCAGCCCGTCAGGCTCAGCCAGATCCGCCAGGAACGCCGCCCCGACAGCAGCTACGCCTCCCTGGCCCAATGCGCCTACGAACTGCGAAACGCCGAGGACATGTACCGGGCCAACAACATCCCCTACGTCAATTCCGCCACCATGTCCGTCGAAGAAATCTCCGCCACCGTTCTCCAACGCATGCAGCTTCACCACTAAAGGCTGCACGCTTCACGTCCCTAGCCATCCAGCCGCCAGAACCACGTCAAGAGACGCACCGACACTGGGCGGGTTTGACCGCAAGAGGATGCAGGCCTTTTCTCTGGCAGCCTCCTTAGAGACCTTGGCCAGCCACCGACTGTATGAAGGCAATGACAGGCGAGAGACGCAAGATTCATCATGCCCGCGTAAACGCCTAGTTCGAATTTCGGCCACCGAGCCGCAACCCGACACGCGCCCGTCGTCTACTAGGCGAAGAGAGGCCTGAGGTTGGGCCCCAGCGTTTCGCGATCACGCGGTTGTGGCGCAGGTCCGTCAGGACGCCGGCCGCTGGGACTATATCTTCTCGCTCATCAAGAACTTCCGCACCCGCGGCCCGCGGTTCGTCCTGCCGGATCGGGCCCAGGTCACCATGACGGCCCCGTTCATGCGGGCCTACACCGAACAGCTGGTGCGCGCGTGCCACAAGCGTGGCGCCATGGCTGTTGGGGGCATGGCTGCCGCGGTTCCCAACCGTAAGGATGAGGCTGCCAACGCCAACGCCTTCGAGAAGGTCCGTGCCGACAAGACCCGCGAAGCGAACGATGGCTTCGACGGCTCCTGGGTGGCGCACCCGGACCTGGTGCCGGTCTGCCGCGAAGTGTTCGATTCTGTCCTGGGTGATAAGCCGAACCAGCTGGACCGGCTGCGGGAAGACGTCACCCGGGACGACCGCGCGCTGATCAACGTCGCCGCGACGCAGGGCACCATCACCGAGCAGGGCACCCGGAACAACATCGAAAGTAGGCATCCGCTACATCGAGTCCTGGCTCCGCGGCAACGTTGCGGTGGCCATCCACAACCTGATGGAGGACGCCGCCACCGCGGAGATCTCCCGCTCGCAACTCTGGCAGTGGATCTACTCCCGGGCCATCACCGACCACGGCGGGATCATCAGCCGGGAATGGGTGGGAGGAAAATGCTGGACGAGGAGTTTGCCCAGCACGAACGCTTCGACGGGGACCGCTTCGAAGACGCCCGCGACATCTTCGAAGAAGTCACCCTGAGCCAAGACTTCCCTTCCTTCCTCACCCTTCCCGCCTATGCCCGATACCTCACGGAGACCCGGGAAAGGGCAACGGTGGAGGAACTGTCAATGGCTTAGGAGAGCGTCGGTCAGACCGTAACCATACGTCGCACCAGGAGAGACTCTCCGAAGCCGACAATATGGGCTGACCGCGACTCTGGCAACGAGGTCGGAGTTTCGCTCCGCGTCCCGCTTTGGCAAGCGGGACGCGGAGCGTTCGTATGTACTCCGCCCAATACGCCGTATCCACTCTTGTGTGCGGCCACCAAACAAACGCGCTGGACGGGCAGTACCTGCCAATCAGCTGAGACAGCTACCTATAGGAGCCCAACCGATGGTTTTCTCTGCAAGGGAGAACGGAAGTTCGGAATATGGCACGCCGGCACTTACAAAGTCGGCAAACGCTGAAAGAGAGCCACAGCTTACTGCAGAAAGCACCCCTCAAATTGCAGACCCTAACGCGACAACGCTTGGCGCCCCATTCATTGTCAGCTGCGGTGGCGGGGACAGTCCTACTGCCGCTCCAGTAGAAGAAGATTTGTGCAGCAGCTGGCTCCAGGAAGTGCCCTGCTGATGCGGAGCAGAGCTTCCAGTTTTGGCCAACTCCCTTGGCTACGCGGGAATCCCTCTTATCTGCCTAGACGGGCGCGTGCAGGGGGCAGTGTCGCCCACACCCGCCGCGCAGACCGGCAAGGCCCTGGCAGGTGCTGTTTGGGTCACGATTCCCGGCTCACCAACTAGATTGTCATCGCCGACTCGGCTGGCAAGCCACACGAGTGTTCAAGGACATTCCAGATCTTCCACCTCCACGGCCGTTCAACAGTGCCTTGGTCCTCGGGTCGGGGCTGGTATCCCCGGCGCTCCAGGGTGAGGCCTCCGTTAAGCTCCTGGCCAATCTGGATTAGGTACTCGGCATAATCCTCGTGCTCTCGTTCCTCGTCCGGCAGGAAGGTTCCGGAACGCGGGCATCGCAATAAGGGCCGAAACCCGTCAAAGCGGGTTCCGGCCCTTATGTGTAAGCGGGACGGACGGTGAAGGATCAGGCCCTCAAAGGAAGGCCTGACCGGGCCGTTTCGATGCCTTCGAGGACGCGAAGGGTGACCTCATCGATGGTGCCGGTGCCATCCACTTCCACCAAACGTGTACGTTCTGCATATTCGGACAGCATGAGTTTGGTTTGTTGGTGGTAGAGGTCGAGCCGGTGTTTTATGACGGTGGCGGTGTCGTCGGTTCGGCCGGATTCTGCCGCCCGGGACAGAAGTCGGGCAATGAGCTCGTGATCGGGAACTACCAACAGCAAGGCAGCATCAATTTGCTGCCCCATGGGGCTGAGAATGCCATCAAGATAACTGACCTGAGCCTTTGTCCGAGGGTACCCGTCCAGGAGGAATCCTGATTCGACATCATCTGCCAGCAGGCGTGCCCGGACCATCTCGTTCGTGATGGCGTCAGGGACAAAGTCACCGTTGTCCATGTAGGCCTTCGCTTCCTGTCCCAACGGGGTCAGGTTCTTGACATTGTCGCGGAATATATCGCCGGTTGAGATGGCCGGGATGCCAAGCTGCTCCGATACGCGTGCGGCCTGTGTGCCTTTTCCCGATCCGGGTGCGCCAACAATCAACAATCTCATGTTCGATCCTTTGTACTTGACGGGCGGTCAATCTGACGTGGTTTCGGCAGGTCCCACTCATAGCGGGCAAAAACTTCCTGGCCCCGTGATCTTTCAACCATTTCCCGCGGCCAAGGCCATTCGGCCGATAGCCAGAGAATGGAATTGTCGGGCATGACAGCCTCCACGACGCCGCGGCGCACTAGCCGGCCACACTGCCGGATCTCTACGTGCTGGCCCACGAGTCGTTCCCAGTCGGGTTGCAGGTGCAGGTCCAATTGGTGCTTTCCTTTCTTTAGAGGCTGGCTGCTCAAAGAGAGGTGGCGGGGCGCCGAAGCGTTGCGATAAGTGATGATCCGGGTGACCATCCGGCGCCCCCGCCACCAGTTCAGGGGATGAACGGTGGATTTCAGACGGAGCGTTCGTCTACACCGTTATAAGCACTCAGCGGTCGGATGAGTGAGTTGGAGGCCAGTTGTTCCATGATGTGTGCAGTCCAGCCGGTGATCCGGCTGGCAACGAAGATTGGCGTAAACGTCGGTGTGTCAAAGCCCATGAGGTGGTAGGCGGGGCCGGTCGGATAGTCGAGGTTGGGCTTGATGGCTTTGGCCTCATCCATGGCTTGTTCGAGCCCGTTGTAGAGTCCCAGGAGTTCAGGACGTCCGTAATGCGCGATCATCCTGTCCAGAGCGGCCTTCATGGTGGGGACGCGGGAGTCGCCGTGCTTGTAGACGCGGTGTCCGAAGCCCATGACTTTCTTCTTCTGGGCCAGTGCGTCTTCCATCCATGTTTTGGCCCGGACCGCTGCTTCCTCCAGGGATTCCTCGGGACGGATGCCGATTTCGTCGAAGGTGTGCATGACGGCTTCGTTCGCGCCGCCGTGCAACGGCCCCTTCAACGCGCCGATCGCAGCGGTTACGGCGGAGTGCAGATCGGACAGCGTGGAGGTGACCACGCGGGCCGTAAAGGTCGAAGCGTTGAAGGAGTGCTCGGCGTAGAGGATCATCGAGACGTTGAATGCCTCGGCCACGTCCTCTGCAGGCTCTTCGCCGAAGGTCATCCACAAAAAGTTTGCGGCGTAACCGAGATCGTCACGTGGTTCCACGACCCCCTGGCCGCGGCGGCGCCGTTGGTCGTACGCCACCACAGCCGGCAAGGCAGCGAAGAGATCCATCGACTTGGCCAGATTCGCTTCCGCTGAGGAGTCGTCTGCCAAGGGGTGGCAGGCACCCATAATAGATGTGGCCGTCCGACAAACATCCATTGGGTGAGCCGTCAGCGGAAGCATGTCGATGGCCGCCTTCACAACTGGGCTAAGTGCTCGCCCAGCCCGTTCTCGGGCGCTGAATGCTGTAAGTTGCCATTCGTCGGGAAGTTCGCCGTTCCAGAGAAGGTAAGCGACTTCCTCGAAGCTGCATTTGGCAGCCAACTCCTGGACCGGATAGCCGCGATAGAGGAGCGAGTTGGTGTCCGGATTGACCTTGGAAACGGCGGTGTAATCGACCACTACACCGGCGAGGCCCTTGTTGATTTCAGTGGTTGCAGATTTCACTACACGTCCTTGTCTGAGGAAGGGAAACGAATTTCATTTAGCGAAGACCAGGTATCTGGAAGTTGAATACGCCGGAGTCGAATTTGTTGTACGCCTCGTAATCGAGCAGGTCGTAAAGGCGTGAACGGGTCAGCATCTGCGGAACGCGCACCTCCTGGCTTCCCAGGCTCCCCAAAGTTTCCAGGACCTGTTCAGCAGCGCCCATCGCCATGCGCAGCAGCGTGACGGGGTAGATGACCATATTCACGCCGACCCGCTGGAGCTGGTCGACGGTGAAGAGGTCGCTCTTGCCGAACTCGGTCATGTTGGCCAGGATCGGCACGTCGACGGCGTCGCGGATGGCCCGGAACTCGTGAAGGTCGCGCATGGCTTCGGGGAAGATCGCGTCTGCCCCCGCATCCACCAAGGCCTTGGCGCGGTCCTTGGCTGCGGCAACTCCTTCTACTGCGCGGATGTCGGTGCGGGCCATGATCAGGAAGTTCTCATCCCGGCGGGCGTCCGCTGCTGCCCTGATCCGCTTGGTGGCGGTGTCGAGGTCCACGACGTTTTTGCCGTCGAGGTGCCCGCAGCGCTTGGGGTTGAACTGGTCTTCGATGTGGCAGCCGGCGAGGCCGGCGTTTTCGAGTTCCTGGACAGTCCGGGCGACGTTCATGGGTTCGCCAAAGCCGGTATCGGCATCCACGAGTGCCGGCAGGTCGGTCATGCGCGCGATCTGCCCGGCCCTGGTGGCGACTTCGGTGAGGGTGGTGAGGCCGATGTCCGGCAAGCCAAGGTCATTGGCCAGGACGGCTCCGGAGATGTACACCCCGGCGAAGCCCTTCTCCTCGATCAGTCGCGCGGAGAGCGGGTTGAACGCGCCGGGGAACTGCTGAACCGTTCCTGAATTCAGCAGTTCACGGAGCTTGCGGCGTTTCTGTTCGGAGGTGACTTTGGAGTACAGCATCAAAAGAGTCCCTTGGGAGCGTTGCGCAGGTCGATGACGCCGGGTGCGGCGGTGATGTTGAGCTGGTCCAGTTCACCGGCGGCCAGTTCCGGGAGGCGTTCGACGGCGGTGAGGAACCTTTC
The DNA here is from genome assembly GCF_049390645.1 of Arthrobacter sp. NyZ413. Classification (NCBI taxonomy): domain Bacteria; kingdom Bacillati; phylum Actinomycetota; class Actinomycetes; order Micrococcales; family Micrococcaceae; genus Arthrobacter; species Arthrobacter sp. NyZ413. Next base: position 198,221 of record NZ_CP155435.1, on the reverse strand, counting down.
GATCTCCGCCTCCTCCACGTGGCCCTTGGCCAGCGTGCGGAACTTGTTCACGTACTGCTCGCGGGTGAACGGCCGGGCGCCGAGCGGGTGGGCGTCCGCCACGGCGATCTCGTCCCCGATGACGGTGCCGTCCGTGAGCGTGATCTCCACGGAACCGCCGAAAGCCTTCTCGGAGATGTCCAGGGAATGGTAGCGGCGGGTCCACTCGGGATCCTCCACCGTGGACACCTTCTGCCACAGCTCCACAGTGTCGGGGCGGGCGGCACGCCCGGGGGAGTAGGAATCCACATGGTGCCAGGCCCCGTCTTGCAGCGCCACGGTGAAGATGTACGGGATGGAGTGGTCCAAGGTTTCCCGGCTGGCCGTCGGATCGTACTTCTGCGGGTCATTCGCACCGGACCCAATCACTACGTGGGTGTGATTGCTCGTGCGAATAACCACTGAGACGACATTGTCAGCGTTCTTCAACTCCGGATACTCGTTATGCAGTTTGCGGGCGAGGTCGATCCAGGCCTGGGCCTGGTACTCGGCGGAGTGTTCCTTGGTGTAAGTGTCAAGGATGGCCCGCTTGGCTTCACCGTCTTCGGGCAGCGGAACCTGGTACGAGGCGTCCGGGCCGTCCAGCAGCCAGGCGATCACGCCGTCTTCGCCTTCGTAGATCGGAACGGGGGAAGTCTGCCCGCGCATGGAGCGGTCCACTGCTTCCACGGCCATTTTCCCGGCGAAGGCGGGGGCGTGGGCTTTCCAGGTGGAGATTTCGCCCTTGCGGGACTGCCGCGTGGCGGTGGTGGTGTGCAGGGCCTGGCCGACGGACTGGAAGATCGTTTCGACGTCGAGCCCCAGAAGCGTACCGATGCCGGCAGCTGCGGAGGGGCCAAGATGGGCCACGTGGTCGATCTTGTGCTTGTGCAGGCAGATCGCCTTCACCAGGTTTACCTGGATTTCATAGCCGGTGGCGATGCCCCGGATCAGGTCCGCGCCGCTGGAGCCCACGTGCTGGGCAACGGCCAGGATCGGCGGAATATTGTCACCGGGGTGGGAATATTCGGCGGCCAGGAAGGTGTCGTGGTAGTCCAGTTCCCGGACCGCCACACCATTTGCCCAAGTCGCCCATTCCGGGGAGACGCGCTCTTCGATGCCGAAGACCTTGGCGCCTTTGCCGCCGCTGGACGGGCTGTGCGTGAGGGCCTGTGCCCGGGCCGCGATAATCGGTGCCCGGTTCAACGAGGCAATCGCCACGGAGGCATTGTCAATGATCCTGTTGATGACCATGTCCGTCACCTCTGTTGTGACCTCCACGGGATCGGCGGCGATCACAGCGATCTTGTGCGCCAACTGCTCCTCACGAGGCAGGTTCTCTTCGGACCTGTACACGCGGACGTGATTGTTCTTAACCATGATGCTCTTCTCGGTGGGTCGCTCTGATATGGGTGAGGCTGCGGTGCAAGTGAACGGTGGTGGCAGCCGCTGCCAAACGGCTGTTCCCCGCTGCTATGGCTGCGGCAATGGCCGCATGCTCTGCGGCCGCGGCTTCGAGCCGGGCCGAATCGTCGGCCGCCAGGCGCCGAATGCGGACCAGATGGACGCGCAGGCCGCGCATGGCGTGGATCAGGTAGGAATTCGAAACGGCCGCGTCAATTGCGTCATCCAACTCTCCTGCCAGCGCGTAGTAAGCGTGGCGGGCGGAGTCTTGAGGACTGAGCAACTCCGGAGCCGTAAGAAACCTGGCGTGAAGGTGTTCAAAAATTCTTGGGTTTCCGCGTTGCGCTGCAAGAGCCGCCGCTCGACACTCCAATGTCTCCCTGAGATCGAAAAGCTCGTTGATGTCATCAAGCGATATGTCCGTGACGACGACTCCACGCCCACCTGTAGTGGTTGTGAGTCCCTCGGCGCTGAGGCGTCCCAGCGCTTCACGGACGGGAGTGCGGGAGACGCCCAACCGTTCCGATTGCTCTACTTCCGCTAAGACGGTACCAGGGGCCAACCGCCATTCGATGATGTCCTCACGCAACGCTGCGTAAGCCCGTTCGCTTGCTCGCATAATTCCAATGTATACACAGATGGCTGATTGGACCATAGAAAGAGCAAGAACTGTTCTTAATGTATACACCGGGAGCCGCTGCCCCTTGGGGCGGCAGAGCATTCGCAGCTGGTGCGGGAGTGTCCCACTCGCCCTGGCTCGGCAACTGAGCAGCCCCTGCGGACCGGCCTGGAACTTATTGACGTGATCTGGGTCATGATTTACGATATCTATCGAGCGTTCGAATGACGCTTCAGTGGAGATTTGAGTTGGAGGAAGCCCATGGCACGCGACCCTCGTTATGATGTGCTCTTTGAGCCCATTGCCGTTGGTCCCAAGGTGGCGAAGAACCGCTTTTGGCAGGTCCCCCAGTGCAACGGCGCGGGATCGGACAAGCCGGGAATGCAGGCGGCGCACCGCGAAGTGAAGGCTGACGGCGGATGGGGCGTCATCTTCACGGAGTCGTGTGCCATCACACCGGACGCCGATCAGCAGCCGGCCGGTGTGACTGCCCGCCTATGGGACGAAGATGACGTACGTAACCTCAGTCTGATGACGGAGCGCGTTCACCTGTACTCGGCACTGGCAGGTGTCGAACTCAAGCACGGTGGTTCACTTGCTCAGAACGCCGAGTCCCGTTTGCCGGCGCGAGGCGTGAGTCAGATCCAGAACGACCTGCGCCCGATGTCCGTGCCGCACGAGATGTCGATCGAGGATATTCAGCAGCTTCGAGCCGACTTTGTGGCGGCCGCGCTGCGCGCCCAGCGCGCGGGTTTCGATCTGATCAGCATTTACGCCGGCGTTGCGTCGCTTCCCGCGTACTTCATATACCCGTTCTACAACAAGCGGACTGACGAGTACGGCGGATCGTTTGAAAACCGGATCCGACTGCTGCGGGAGGTCGTCAACGACATCAAGGCGGCAGTGCCCGAGTGCGGTGTTGGTTTGCGCTTTGCCATCGACACCCTCGACGCCCCGTACGGGTATGGTGACCAGGGTATCCGCGCCGCCGATGAGGGTATCCGTGTCATTGAGGCGCTGGATGCGGATGTCGACTACTGGGACATCAACATTGGAAGCGTGAACTGGGGCGAGGACGCTGCCTCTTCACGCTTCAAGGACACGAACTACGAGGCTGAGTACACCCGCATTGCGAAGACTGTCGCCAAGAAGCCGGTCGTCAATGTCGGTCGCCTCACTGACCCCAACGTGATGGTTGCAGCGATCACCTCCGGCCAGTGCGACTTCATCGGTGGCGCCCGCCCTGCGATCGCCGATCCGTTCATTCCGGCGAAGATTGAGGCGGGTCGTGTTGACGAGATCCGTGAATGCATCGGCTGCAATGTCTGCATCTCGCGTTGGGAAATCGGCCCCGCGCCCATCTGGTGTACGCAAAACGCGACCGCGGGCGAGGAATACCGCCGCGGCTGGCACCCGGAACGATTCGAAATCGCCAGCAATGCCGACAGCCTGGTCCTGGTTATCGGCGCCGGACCGGCCGGTATGGAATGCGCGACCGTTCTCGGCAAGCGCGGCATGGCAGGCGTCCACGTCGTGGACGCGGCGCCACGTCTGGGAGGGCACCTAAGCTGGGTCTCTCAGCTCCCCGGACTTGCCCAGTGGGGGCGTGTCACGGACTACCGGCAGATTCAGATCGACAAGCTCGACAACGTTGAGTTCATCCCGAACCGGATGATGTCCGCACAGGAGGCACTGGACTACGGCGCCGACTACGTGGTGTTCGCAACTGGATCGAGTTGGTCGCGTGAGGGCCTGAACGGTCAGACGCAGGCTCCATTGCCTGGTTGGGACCAGGCGAACATCATGACACCCGAGGACCTGATTAAGGACCAGATGCAGCCCGTCGGAACCGACGCCGTGGTCTACGACACCGACGGCTACTACATGGGCGCCTCAGTCGCTGAATCGTTGGCGAAGCAAGGTATCCGGGTCACCTACATCACGCCGCAAGACACGATGGCCCCTTACATGCGCAAGACGCTCGAAGAACAGCGGATGTATCAGCAGCTCGTTGCGCTGGGCGTTCGGATCCTGACCCAGACAACGCTGGTCTCCCTCGAGCAGGACGCGGTGAACGCAAAGCACAACTGGAATGGCGTGGAGGAGCGGATTACGGCCTCCATGGTCGTGCCCGTGACGCAGCGGCTCTCCGATGACTCCGTCTATCAGGAAGCCCTCCGCCTGTGGAACAAAGAGGACTCCGATGTGAAGGGTATTTACCTCATCGGAGACGCCTACGCGCCGGGCATGATTGCCCAGGCCATCTTCCAGGGTCACCGGCTCGCCCGTGAGTTCGACAGCCCGGACCCCAACGTTCCGCTGCCCTACATCCGTGAACGGCAGCTCGCGGACCCCTCCGCTTACCGATTTGGTGAACCGCTTCCACTGGAGGTTCTGCGCTCGAACCGGGCGTCCGCGCCGGTCGCGGGCAGGCCCTAATGCCCCTTTTCGCCGCTTCTATGCGGCGGCACGCATGCGTACCTAGGACAAGGAGCTGATCGATGAAGATCGTCGTGCTCATAAAGGATGTGCCCGACACCTACGGTGATCGCCACCTCGATATTGAGACCGGGCTGGCCGCCCGGGACCGGAGCGAGCGAGTACTCGATGAAATCGGGGAACGCTCACTCGAGCTGGCCCTCACCCTGGTCGAGGCGAATCCGGACACCGAGATCGTCGCGCTGTCGGTCGGTCCCGACAGCGCGGCGGACTCCCTCCGCAAGGCGCTGGCGATAGGCGCCCACCGGGCCGTGCACGTCGTGGATGAAGGAATGCACGGTGCCGATATCGTCATGACCGCGGAGGTCATCGCCGCGGCGCTTCGGAGGATCGGCTTCGATCTCGTGATTGCGGGAAACCTGTCCACCGACGGATCAGCCGGCGTGATCGCCGCGGCGGTCGCCGAGCTGCTCGAGGTTCCACAGCTCGCCGCCCTGTCCTCAGTCGAACTGGCCGACTCCGTCGTTCGAGGCTCCCGGGCCGCCGACGAAGGCACCGTGACCGTGATGGCGCAACTCCCCGCTGTGGTGTCGGTAACCGAGGCGCTGCCCGACGCCCGGTTGCCGAACTTCAAGGGCATTATGGCGGCGAAGAAGAAGCCGCTCGAAACCCTCTCGCTCGACGAGCTGGGCATCATCGCGGACGCACCTGACGTGCCCCGTTCCATCCTGGTCTCGGTCGCCGTACGGCCCCCGAGGGCTGCTGGAGTCAAGATCGTCGACGACGGGACCGCGGCCGAACGGCTGGCCGACTTCCTGGTGGAGAACGGGCTGGTGCAGGCATGAGCGACGCAATCCTGGTGCTCATCGAAACCGCAGCAGACGGCTCGATCGCGAAAACTGCCGCCGGCCTCCTTGGCGCAGCCGATTCGATCGGCACGCCGATCGCGGTCGTGACTTCCGCCGCACTCGCCGAGCAGGCCGCCTCACTCGGTGCCTCGCGGGTGCTCGTCGCGTCGATCGACGAACGCGCTCTCAGCGTGCCCGTGGTCGACGCCCTCGAGGCTGCGGTTGCCGCGTACCGGCCGGCGGCGATCCTCATCCCCAACTCGGTCGACGGACGCGACGTCGCAGGGCGCCTTGCAGCGCGGACCCGATTCCCGCTGGCAGCGGATGCCGTCGGCGTCGACCGGGACGAGGAGGGCGTCGTCGCCCGCCACTCGGTCTTCGGCGGCACGTATGACGCCGCCTCCGCGGCCACGTTCGGGCCATTGATCGTCACCCTTCGGCAGGGCGCGATTGATGCACGGGCGGCTGCGCGTCCGCTCGTCTCCGAGGTGCTTGAGGTCAAGAACTCCGGAAAACCCGCGGCCTCTGTCGAAGAGTTCGTCCCTCTCGCAAGCGATTCGGCGCGACCTGAGCTCAAGGGAGCCGCACGAGTGGTCGCCGGTGGCCGAGGGTTCGGTTCACGACAAAGCTTCGGGCTCGTCGAGCAGCTCGCCGATGTCCTGGGGGCTGCGGTTGGGGCCTCGAGGGCCGCGGTCGACGCCGGCTTCATCCCCCATCCCCACCAGGTGGGGCAGACCGGCGTCTCGGTTTCGCCTCAGCTGTACCTCGCAATCGGCATCTCGGGAGCCATCCAGCATCGAGCTGGCATGCAGACCTCAAAGACGATCGTCGCGATCAACAAGGATACGGACGCACCCATCTTCGATATCGCAGACTTCGGCATCGTCGGCGACCTGTTCAGCGTCATCCCGCAGCTCATCGATGCAATCGAGGCCCGGAAGCAATGAGCATCCAACAGATCCGTCGCGGGCTTCCACGCATCGCAGGGGGCCCCGCATGGCCTCCGGGCGATGCTCCGCTACCGCGGGCCGCAGCGCCGACACCGTCCGAGGTGACAGGCACCGATCCCCTGGTCCCGCCGGCGGGTTCGCCGGGCGCGACGATCAGCGATCCGGTGTCACCTGTCAAGCTAAGTGCCCCGACCGCCGCCGGCGCCCGCCAGAGGCGTGGACTGCCGCGGGTACCAGGGGGAGACCCGTGGCCCGCAGACCGTGATATTCCAACATGTGCGCTCGAAGCGCCGGCTGAGCCGGCCGCGCGTTCAATCGGCGAATTACAGGAAGCGCCTCCGAATGACCGGAGCCCTGCCCGATCACAGGAAGTCAGCGTCAACCGAGGAGCCGCGCGCGCGAAGTCCTCTGAGCCGAGACGCTTCCGCGGCCGCACGGTCAGTGAGTGGGTCGGTCCGGCAATGCGAGGCCTCATATCCCTTCTGGTGCTGGCTGCGGTGGTCGTGTTCGGGGCGCGCTGGATGATCGAGACCGCACCGCTGCAGGTCTTCCTCCATGACCACCCTGGCGAGTACCCGCTCCCCGAGTCGGCCCCCGTCGGCATCCCTGCCTGGTTGAGCTGGGCACACTTCTTCAACGTATTCCTGATGATCCTGATCATCCGCACCGGCCTGACCATCCGTACTGAGAAGCGTCCGGCGGCCTATTGGACGTCGAGAAGGAACCCGGGAAACAGAATCAGCCTTACCGCCTGGTTCCACCAGGCGCTCGACCTGCTTTGGATCGTGAACGGTTTCGTGTTCATCGCACTCCTTTTCGGCACTGGGCAGTGGATGCGGGTCGTGCCCACGAGCTGGGAAGTTTTCCCGAACGCGCTGTCAGCGCTCCTCCAGTACCTTTCGCTCGACTGGCCGACAGAGGATGGCTGGGTCAACTACAACAGCCTGCAGCAGCTCGCCTACTTCTCCACGGTGTTCCTCGCCGCCCCGCTCGCCGTAGTGACCGGAGTGCGGATGTCCGGCCTGTGGCCCGCGTCCGCCAAACGTCTGAGCCGCCTCTACCCTGTCGAAGCGGCCCGCGCGATCCACTTCCCGGTGATGCTCTACTTCTGTGGGTTTATTTTCATCCATGTAGCCCTCGTACTGTCCACCGGAGCCCTGCGCAACCTTAACCACATGTACGGCGGCCAAGATGCGGTCAACTGGACCGGGTTCTGGATCTTCTTCGGGTCGATCGTCATCATGGCCGTAGGCTGGATCGCCGCCCGACCACTTGTCATCGCCCCCGTTGCGTCGCTGTTCGGGAAGGTCAGCCGGTAACACGAACGGGCCTCGTGAGGCCCTTTCCGATGCCTAGCCAGGAGTGCATCCAGGCGCAGCAATGTGGTCCTGTTTGCCAGCGGGGGTCGCCCGTTCGGCGGGCCCCCGGATGAAATTAGTGCGACACACCATTGTAAATCAATCGAGTGATCGATAGATTATTCGGGGCGGAACCGTCCCGTCTGTTCAAATCAACCTCATTTATAAGGAGACTCTGATGTCCGTATCCATTCTCACCCCATATCTTGCAGGCGCGACCGATGCGGTTCTGGAGGACTGGGGCCCGCTTGAAGAGGCGACCGGCCACGAGATGCAGACCGCCGGCGTCAGCTTGTGGCGAGACGGGGATGCCTCTGCCGGAGTGTGGGAGTGCACCGCAGGACCTTCGCGCTGGGTCCTGGCCGCCCACGAGGTCATTGCGATCGTTGCCGGCCGCATGACGGTGACTCAGGACGGCGGCGAGCCGATCGAGATGTCGGCCGGTGACGTTGCGATCTTCCCGAAGGGATGGTCCGGCGCCTGGGAGGTCCACGAGACGATTCGCAAGGTCTACGCGATCTTCTGATCCCACCTAAGCTGGACCTTCGGGTCGTCCACTAGGCGGGCCTACTTTGACAAGAGAGCCGCCATAGGGACTTCAGTGTCGGGTCGTCCAGCGATTGATCACCACGTCGAGGCCGTTCTGCCCGCAAATCTTCCAGGTGAAGGTGGCCCAGGTGGGTGTCGGGCCCATTCTCAGTAGTGGCAGTGTGCGCGATCGTCGGCGAAGAAGGGAACAAACTTCGCCGACGATCGCGGTGCGGGAGAGCCGGGTGGCAGGTGCCCGGGAGGCTCTTCTGCTGGGGAAGCCTCCGCCATTGGGCCATTGCTGAGCATGGCCGAGCAACCGGCTCTGATAAGGATCGGTCTCCCTCCTGGCCAGGGCATTGGAACTCAGCCCAGGGAATCCGCGGATCTTCGGCTCTTCTCCAATCTCCAGTGGCCTCGTTACGGCCTATTATCCGACCACCCATCACGAGCGCCTATCAGCGTCGTCCGGCAAATCTTGCGTCGGAACGCGGGCCAGGAGCGGGAAGACATGCCAACTCATCTGACGCACTGGGGAGCCTTCGAAGCCGAAAGCGACGGGCGGTCCCTGTCCTCCGTCAGGCCGTGGTCGGGCGATCCTGACCCCCGGGATATTTACGCAAACACGGCCTCGGCGCAGCACCATCCGACGAGGGTCCTGCGCCCGGCAATCCGGAAAGGGTGGCTGGACAACGGACCCGGAGCGAGCGAAGCGCGCGGAAGTGAGCCATTCGTAGAGGTTTCCTGGGACAAAGCCATCCAACTCGTGGGCGATGAGCTCGGGCGCGTCTACAGGGACCATGGTCCGTCGGCGGTTTACGGCGGCACATACGGCTGGGCCAGCGCAGGCAGGTTCCACCATGCCCAGAGCCAGGTCCACCGATTCCTCAACACATTGGGCGGCTACGTGGCCGGGGTCAGCAACTACAGCTACGGTGCATCCGGCATCCTGCTGCCGCATGTCATAGGGACCAGCCCGGACGAGGTCATGGCGAAAGCAACGTCATGGGAAGTGCTCAGCGAAACGACGGACCTCTTCATCGCGTTCGGGGGTCTGTCGGAGAAGAACAGCGGCATAGGGCCCGGCGGCGTCGGAAGGCACGTCGCACGCGCTGCAATCGAGAAGGCCGTAGCCCGCGGATGCCGCTTCATCGACATCACGCCGATCTCCGACGACACTTACGCGGAGGCGAAGGCGGAATGGCTGGCCCCGATCCCCGGAAGTGACTCTGCCTTGATGCTGGCGATCGCTTTCGTGCTCGACGCCGAAGGCCTCGCCGATCACGACTTCCTCTCCCGCTACTGCGTTGGAACCGAGGTATTCCTGAGCTATGTCCGCGGCGAAGCGGACGGAGTGCCGAAGAGCCCCGGCTGGGCCGAGCGCCTCACGTCCGTTCCGGCCGGGAGGATCGCCCGGCTCGCCCGGGAGATGGCCAGCAGCCGAACGCTGATCAACCTCAGCTCGTCGATGCAGCGCCAGCACCACGGGGAACAGCCCATCTGGCTCGGAGTGACACTGGCCGCGATGCTCGGACAGATCGGACTGCCAGGAGGAGGGTTCCAGCACGGATACGGCTCGTCCGCCGATGTGGGACTGCCGCTCCGGGTCGCAGGCCCGCCCTCGCTGCCCCAAGGACGAAACCTCGAAATGAGCGGCATTCCTGTTGCGAGGATCTCCGACATGCTCCTACATCCGGGCAACGAGATTGATTTCGACGGACGTCGGATCACCCTGCCCAAGATCGACCTCGTCTACTGGGCCGGGGAAAACCCTTTCCATCACGTCAGGATCTTGCCCGGCTGCGTCGGGCATTTACTCGTCCCTCCAGCGTCATCGTCCACGAGCAGTTCTGGACGAGCAGCGCACGGCACGCTGATGTCGTGCTGCCGGCAACCATGTCCTTCGAACGCGACGACTACGCGGCCGGCCGCAACGACCCAACCTTCTTCCCGATGCACGCGCTCACCCGGCCTGCAGGAGAGGCCCGCGACGACTACGCCATCTTCGCAGCGTTGGCCGAGTACCTGGGCCAAGCGGAAGAGTTCACAGAAGGTCGAAGCACTCTGGAATGGCTCCGCTACCTCTACGAAGGATGGCAAGCGCGACTCAGAGACAAGGGATTCAAAATCGTGGACTTCGACACGTTCTGGAACAGCGAGAAGATGGAGATCCCGATCATCGACCAGAACCAGGCCCTTCTCTCAGATTCCGACAAGACCCCGAAATCAATCCACTCAAAACGCCAAGTGGGAAGATCGAAATCTATTCCTCGACCATCGCGGCTTCGGCTATTCGGATTGCCCAGGCCACCCCGTATGGATCGAGCCTGAGGAGTGGCTGGGAAACCCGGGGGCATACCCGCTCCAGCTGATCGCCAACCAGCCGAAGACCCGCCTCCACAGCCAGCTGGACATCGGGACAACCAGCCAGAATTCAAAGATCAAGCGCCGGGAGCCGCTTCGCATGCACCCCGAGGACGCAGCAGCGCGCAATTTATCGGAGGGCGACGTGGTAAGGGTCTACAACGACCGCGGGAGCTGCCTCGCCGGCCTAGTCGTGTCGCCGTCGCTCAGGCGCGGCGTGGCACAGCTCTCCACGGGGGCCTGGTACGACCCCTCGCCTGACGACGCATCATTCTGCCGCCACGGCAATCCGAATGTGCTGACTGCAGACAGGCCAGCTTCAAGTCTCTCTCAGGCAGCCTCAGCCCAGCACACACTTGTTGAGGTCGAGAAGTGGGAGGGCAAGATCCCCCGGACCACAGTCACCCACGCCCCCACGCTCTTGCCATCATGAACCGGCGGCCTCAACACCCACTGGAGGGGCTCGATCTGCCCTGCGCTCGGCCCCACGCCCAACGACCGTCGAGGTTTTCGGGCGTGACACCCACTGACCTGCCCACGTTGCCCGCGAAAGTTTCCGATGTCTTCGACCCCACCCGCTGGCGCGTCGTAGAGGGCTTCGACTTCGCTGACCTCACCTACCACCGGCAGGTTGACCGGGCAGCCGACGGCAGGATCGTGCGCGACCTGCCCACCGTCCGGATCGCGTTCAACCGGCCTGAAGTGCGCAACGCATTCCGCCCTGGCACCGTGGACGAGCTCTACCGCGCTATGGACCACGCCCGCATGACGCCTGACGTCGCGGCCGTGCTGCTCACTGGCAACGGCCCGTCCCCCAAGGACAGCGGTCACGCATTCTGCTCGGGCGGCGACCAGCGGATCCGTGGACGGGAGGGCTGCAAGTACGCATCCGGGGACACTGCCGAGACGATCGATCCCGCCCGCGCCGGCCGGCTCCACATTCTCGAGGTCCAGCGTCTCATCCGGACCATGCCCAAGGTGGTCATCGCCGTCGTCAACGGCTGGGCGGCGGGGGGTGGGCACTCGCTCCACGTGGTCGCGGACTTGACGATCGCGTCCCGCGAGCACGGTAGGTTCAAGCAGACGGACGCGACCGTGGGCTCGTTCGACGCCGGATACGGCTCGGCGCTCCTGGCCCGCCAGATCGGGCAGAAGAGCGCGCGGGGGATCTTCTTTCTGGCCCGCGAGTACTCTGCCGAGGAGATGGTCGCAATGGGCGCGGTCAACGAGGCCGTCACTCATGCACGCTTGGAGGAGCTTGCGCTCGAGTACGCAGAGGACATCGCACGCCAGTCCCCCCAGGCCGTCCGAATGCTCAAGTTGGCATTCAACCTCGCCGACGACGGCCTCGCAGGCCAGCAGGTCTTCGCAGGCGAAGCCACTCGCCTCGCATACATGACGGACGAGGCAGTCGAAGGCCGTGATGCGTTCTTGGAGAAACGCGCCCCCGACTGGTCGGGCTTCCCGTACTACTACTGACTGGGGGAGGGCGGACACCGAGGGTGCGGCCCAGCGGCACACCCTCGCGGAACCGGGTCAACGCGGAGGGCCTGGCCGAGCGGCCAGAATCCGGCGCAGCGCGCCTCGAGCTGGGGGCCGGCGTCTAGTTCCTGAGACGCAGGACGGGCCCCGGGACGCCTGAGCGCCCGGGACCCGTCAGTTGGGTGGGGGAGGCCGGTAGGCCGGCAGGATGCTGGCCTTCAGCAATCCGTCAGTTCTGCGGGAAGCCGAGGTTGATGCCGCCATGGCTGGGGTCGAGCCAGCGGGAAGTGATGGCCTTCTCGCGGGTATAGAAGTGGAAGCCTTGGGCGCCGTAGGCTTTAGTGTCGCCGAAGATGGAGTCCTTGAAGCCGCCGAAGGAGTGGTAGGCGACAGGGACGGGGATTGGGACGTTGACGCCGATCATGCCAACCTCAACCTCGGTCTGGAAGCGGCGGGCCGCTCCGCCGTCGTTGGTGAAGATCGCGGTGCCGTTGCCGTAGGCGCTCGAGTTGATCAGCTCCAGGCCCTCCTCGTAGCTGCGCACGCGCACCACCGACAGGACCGGACCAAAAATCTCGTCCTGGTACACCTTCGAGGTCACCGGGACCTCGTCGATGAGCGTTGGACCGAGCCAGAAGCCCTCCGCTGCGCCATCGGCGACGATGCTGCGGCCGTCGATGACGACCCTGGCGCCGTCGGCCTCGGCGGTGTCGATGTAGGAGGCTACTTTGTCGCGGTGCTGGGCGGTAACGAGCGGGCCCATGTCGCAGTTGCGGCGGCCGTCACCGATCTTCAGGGTGGCGACGCGCTCCTGAATCTTCCCGATCAGGGCGTCGGCGACGGGTTCGACGGCGACGATCACGCTGATGGCCATGCACCGCTCGCCCGCGGAGCCGAAGCCGGCGTTGACCGCGGCGTCGGCGGTGAGGTCCAGGTCCGCGTCGGGCAGGACCAGCATGTGGTTCTTGGCGCCGCCGAGGGCCTGGACGCGCTTGCCATTGCGGGCGGCGGTTTCGTAGATGTAGCGGGCGATCGGTGTGGATCCGACAAAGGAGATCGCCTTGACCTCGGGATGCTCGAGGAGCCCGTCGACAGCTTCCTTGTCGCCGTGCAGGACGTTGAAGACCCCGTCGGGAAGGCCGGCTTCGGTGAAGAGGGCGGCGAGCCAGTTCGCCGCCGAAGGGTCCTTTTCGCTGGGTTTGAGGACGACGGTGTTGCCGGCGGCGATAGCGATCGGGAGGAACCACAGCGGGACCATGGCAGGGAAGTTGAACGGGCTGATGATGCCGACGACGCCCAGGGGAGCCTTGGTGGAGTAGACGTCGACGCCGGTGGAGACGTTCTCTGAATGCTCGCCTTTGATCAGGTGCGGGAAGCCGGTGGCCAGCTCCACGACCTCGAGGCCCCGGGAAATCTCTCCGGCGGCGTCGGAGACGACCTTGCCGTGCTCGGAGGTGATGATCTCTGCCAGCTCTCCCTTGCGCTCGTTAAGCAGTTCGCGGACGCGGAAGAGGATCTGCTGGCGTTTGGTTATCGACAGATCGCGCCAGGCCGGGAAGGCCTTCTGCGCCGACGAGATTGCGGACTCGATGTCCTGGGCCGAGGCGAGGGAGACCAGCTTCGTCTCCACGCCGAGGGCCGGGTCGAATACGGGGGCGGTCCGCTCGCCTGCGGATGGGTATTCCTTCCCGCCGATCCAGTGGGGGACGACGGGCAGGTCCTGGGTTTCAGTCACAAGGTTCTCTTTTCCGGTGGTACGAAGTGCGTTTTCCCACCGTACGAGGAATCGTTCGGCAGACAGAGTAGACATTCGTCCTATCGCCGCAATTTCACTTGACATATGTATATGGGGTTATCGGGGTCGGCCGGCCGTACCTTGAGGATGGCATTCAGCGACGCATGCCCAAACCCAAGGAGAAGAGATGAAGCGGCGAGACCTGTACCCCCGCACCCTGGAAGTCAAGACTCGTGCCGAAACGTCCGCTAGGACGGGTGAACACTGCCCGTCCACAGGCTGGTGGGCGGCCGAACCCGATGCGGCAGTGAAGGACCCGACGTTCTTCGTCCGCGGCAGCCTGATGCCGGCCTCAGCAGGACAGGCATCCTCCTGGAAGCGAGTGGCCCCGTGGGATCCCCGGGGGGGCGTGACATCGCCGGAGCCAGGCTAATCCGGCCCAGGCCCCGGCCTGGCCGTGGAAGCGCGGTTGCCTTAGCCCGCGGTGGGCAATGCCCTCGCGCACCCGCTGCACCTTGGCCACGATGAGCATGCCCCTCGAATCTTCGGAGCAGACCCCACCGGGAGGGATGCGTGCCGGGCGGGCAGGTGTAGGACAGCGCCCATGTTCATGAGCACGTGACCCAAACCTGGGCGGGCCACGTGGTGGTCGGTCCGGCTACACACTATCTACCGAACGATCGAAAGATTCGGTATGCTGTTGTGACGAGGCCCCCCATGCAGAGAGGCATGACTCAACGTGAAGGACATGGCGCTCGGGTGCAGGGGGTTCTCGTCACTGGTCCGTCGCGGCCCGCGAAGGCGTTCCAAATCCTTGACGGAACCTCGCAGATTCAGCAAGACATTATTGCTCGTTACATAAAAGGAACGAGTTCCCAACAACGATCGGTTGGTATGAAGATGGCAGGCAACGACGCGGTTAGTGTCACGCGGAACTCCAAGGTTTGGACGGTCACGATCAGCCGCCCCGAGCGGCGAAATGCGCTCGACGACCACACAATCGACTCCTTGATGGGCACGATCAAGGAGGCCGAAGCCGGTGGCGACGTCGCTGGCCTCATCATCACAGGTGCGGGTGACCGGGCCTTCTGCGCCGGCTCGGACCTCAAGGCGCTAGCGGGCCTGAACCGCAGCGAGGCAGCCCGGCACACCCGCATGGGGCAGCTGCTCATGGACGCGATCGAAACGAGTTCGTTGATCACGGTCGCCGCGGTCGAGGGCTTCGCATTAGGCGGCGGCTTCGAGCTGGCGCTTGCCTGCGATCTCATCGTTGCCGGATCCTCCGCCACGTTCGGCCTGCCCGAACTCTCGAAGGGAATGGTTCCAGCCTGGGGCGGGACGTACAGACTCTCTCGTGCCATCGGCCTCAACCCTGCGCGAGCCGTAATCCTGGGCGGGCGCCGTCTCGATGCTGGCACTGCCCACGCGCTTGGCCTGGTGACTGCTATCGCGGAGGATGGGTCGACTGTCTCTGTCGCCCGCGACCTGCTCTCGGTTGTTCTCCAGCACGTCGAGCCATCCGTGATCGGAATCGTAAAACAAATGCTCCTAAGCGGCGCCGTTGCGGACGGTGCCAGCGCCAGCCTGGCCGAGCGGCTGACGGAGACGATGCTTTCCTTCGCGAGCGACTACGGAGTCGAACGGGTGTGACATGATCGAAGGCATTTCTGCCGCCCCAGACCTTGTCCTCGAATCACATGAGGGAAGCGTGTGGACCGTGGGCTTGAACCGGCCCGCGAAAGTTAACGCCCTCACCAAAGACCTGTTGGAGTCGATCGTTGTCGCACTCGACGAGCTGACCAAACTGGGTGCCCGAGCTATCGTTCTGCATGGCTGCGGACGAGCCTTCAGTGCCGGGGGAGATGTGCGGGCAATCCAGGCGATGTCCACCGATGCTGAACGCGAGGACTACCTGCGGTGCTACGCCCGCGTCGGCGACGCGATCGCGGCGGCACCGTTCCCCGTCATTGCCGCACTGCACGGCGCCGTCTATGGAGGTGGGCTCGAACTGGCCTGCGTCGCCGACTTTCGGGTCGTCGATATCGACGCAAAACTCTGCGCCGCTGATATCGCGATCGGCCTCATACCCTCAGGTGGCCTGACCTGGAGACTGCCCCGGCTGATCGGTCCCGGCCGTGCCTCGTGGATGCTGTTCACTAACGCGGTCCTTGATGGGGCCACCTCGGTCCAACTCGGACTGTGTGACGTGCTCAGTGCTCAGGAGGACGCCCTCGGAACAGCGCTGCAGCTTGCTCGTTCTGCATCGCAATTCGCAGGCCACGCCCTCGCCTCCACCAAGCAGGCCTTGCGTCAGGCCGAAGAGGGGCCGCTCGCGGCCTCCGTCGCCTTCGAGATTGAGGCGAACGTTCTGGGGCTGCGAAGGCCTGATGTCGTTGCAACGCTGCAGGCAAAATTTCCCCCAAAGCAAGCAAGCGGTCAGTCATGACATCGAGTGACCGGCCAACTTGAAGACACCGGGATTCCTCGTGCGAACGCCGTGGGATAAACAGCCGACGTCAGCAGACCAGGCGCAGCCCTTGATCATCACCTGCGCGGCGTGCGTCGTCCCCAAAGTAGCGCCCTAATTCCGTGCACCGCCCGGCACGCAGACTCGACCAGCGAGGTAGGCCGACCCTGATGAGTGCTAGGTGCGCCCAGCCTCACCGCTTGATCTACGTGGCGTCGCCGGCTTCTCCTCATGTTCCTAAAAGGAATATCATCCGCCCTCCGCTGACGTGTGTGATCAGATCGCCCAGTATCTCCACCCTCGCCGCGGACTTCGATTCGCGCTATTTCGGCGAGTCCTGCGCATTAAACGCAGGGCGCGTCGGGAAATGGCGGCCGTTCGAAATGACTGCACGGCCTGGGCGATCCCTGGGACAGGAGCCGTATCGCACTCCGGTCTGATCGTCTCCCTGCGCCTGCATGACCCGCTTCTCAGGTGGAGTCAGTTCGCATCAGAATAATCTAGCGAACGATCGACAGATGGGTTACTCTGGTCACACAATCCCCCCAACGAAAGGATCTGGGATCTAATGCGTGAGCCGACTCTTCGCGGAAAGCGAGTGATCATCACAGGCGCTGCTTCAGGTATGGGACGTGCCCTGGCTGAACTGGCCGTCGAGCAAGGGGCCTCTGTGGCACTGCTCGACATCAACGAGACAGGTCTAAAGGAGACCGCAAACAACTTTCCCCCTGAGAAGGTCACCACGGCGGTGACCGACCTGACCCAGTGGGAGTCCGTCGAGAGCGCCGTCGCCACCAGTGTTGAGGCCCTTGGTGGACTCGATGCGGTATGCAACGTTGCCGGATGGGACGAACCCAGCCCCTTCTGGGAGCAGTCGCTCGACTTCTGGGAAAAGATCGTCGCGATCAACCTGTGGGGAACTCTCTACATGTGCCGCGCAACCGTTCCGATCTTGAGGGAACAGGGCTTCGGGACGATCGTGAATGTCGCCTCCGATGCCGGCCGCGTCGGCAGCAAGGGTGAAACCGTCTATGCAGCTGCCAAGGGTGGCGTCATGGCCCTCACGAAGTCGCTCGCCCGCGAGCTCGCCCCCTCCGGCGTTACCACGAACTGCGTTTGCCCCGGCCCCATGATGACGCCGCTTTTGCAGGCCGAGATGGAGTCGTCGCCGAAGCTCATCGAGAAGCTGGTGCGCGCGATCCCTATGCGACGCGTGGCAGATCCGTCCGACCCCGCCGGCGTGGTCGCGTTCCTCGCCAGCGACGCCGCGAGCTACATGACCGGGCAGGTCGTGAGCGTCTCCGGCGGCCTCACCATGGTGGGTTGAGAAAAGCCGTCGCCGCCGCCAGCTGTCCCGCGCGACAGCTTGACTCGTGAAAGTGGACACGCCGGGTGGCTGGCACGACCTTCCTCGGGCTGAACCTGGGTTCTCGGGCGTGTCCACATCACGGGGTCAAATCCCCTGGCTTCTACCGACACAAATGAGAGTTGAACTGGTAGCGAAATGAACGATTCCCGCTGTCTCGACGCGGCGGCCAACTTCACCGAGTTGATGCAACTGAAGTCGGTTGGCAGCGACGCTTTCGAGTCCACCCTCAGTGGACCGACTGAGGGCTCTGAACGTCCCTCCATCTATGGCGGACAGATCGCGGCACAGTGCTTGGTCGCCGCCGGGCGCACGGTTGACTCCTTGAGCCGTCACCCCCACGCCGTGCATTGCCGATTCACATCGCCGGGCGACCCCGCGTTGCCGATCCGCTTTGATATCCTCCGGGACCACGACGGAAACAGCTTCTCTTCCCGTCGCGTCACCGCCTCGCAAGGGGGAAGGCCCCTATGCACGGTCTCGGCCGGCTTTGTCGCCGATCGCGGACGAGCCTGGTTCGAGCAGGCCGTCGAAGCGCCGCCCGTCGAATCGCCCACAGCGATGGGTCCAACTACCTTAGGCAAGCTCATCTCATTTGAGGGCCGGGTTCCAGGTCCGGCGAATCCGAGAATGGAGCGTCCGGCACGGTTCTGGGTCCGGGCCTCAGACACCCTGTCCGACGCCCCCCTCATACATGCGAGCGGGCTGCTGTACGTGTCCGACGTCGCTCCTGGCTCACCGTCAGCGCCGGACGGAACATCGACACCTCGAGCGAGCCTTGACCACGCCGTGTGGTTCCACGGGCCCATCAACCTCAACGACTGGCTCCTGGTCGACCTCACGCACGTGCTGACTGCCCGCGGCCGCACCTTTTACGACGGGCGGATCTTCGATTCGGGGGGTGCCCTGATCGGCTCCGTCACGCAGGAGGAGCTGTTCTATTAACCGTGGGCAAGAGCCTGGCGTTCTGCGGTTGACATGGCTCACATTGTGATTCAGGCTATATATCGAACGATCGAGAGATAAGCGGCGAAAGGTGCCGCTCCACTACGAGCAAGGAGGAAAGATGTCAGGGAATTTCGACGACATTCTGTACGATGTCACGGACGGAATCGCCACCATTACCATCAACCGTCCTGAAGTGCTCAATGCCTTCCGGGTTAAGACCGTCAATGAGTTAATCCTGGCCTTCCGCCGCGCGGACGCAGACCCATCCGTCGGTGCGATCATCTTCACGGGAGCAGGGGATCGTGCTTTCTCCGCAGGCGGCGACCAGAAGGAACGCTCACACACGGGACACGAGCGCGACGTTGAGACAGGGGAGCTCGCAAGGGATCAGGATCTGCACGCTGCCATCCGCGGCACCGGCAAACCGGTCATCGCCGCAGTCAACGGTTACGCCATCGGCGGTGGCCATGTTCTCCACGTGATCTGTGACATCACTTTGGCGGCAGACACCGCGACCTTCGGTCAAGTCGGACCTAAGGTCGGAAGTTTTGACGCTGGCTACGGAACGATCTACCTCGCCCGTGTCGTTGGCGAAAAGCGGGCCCGGGAGATCTGGTACTTCACGCGCCGCTACACCGCGGAGGAAGCATTCCAGATGGGCCTGGTGAACAAGGTCGTTCCGGCTGCCGAACTCATGACGGTCGCTCGGGAATGGGCGACAGAACTTCTGGAAAAGAGCCCGACGGCGCTCCGGTTTCTCAAGCATTCCTTCAACTCGGACACGGCCAGCGCCGGTGGTATGGGAGCGGTCGCCTTCGCCGCGCTCGAGCTCTATCAGGACACCGAGGAGGCGACTGAGGGTGTCCGGGCCTTCAGCGATAAGCGGACAGTCGACTACTCGCCGTACCGTCGTCAGAGCTGATTGAAGGGAATTTACAGTGGAAACAGACCTCCCAGTTACGGATGAAGCAGTCCGGACAACGATCGACGATCAAGTCGCGACCATCACAATAAATCGGCCGCGTAAGCTGAACGCCATCAACGGCGCCGTGATCTCGGCGATGTCCGAGGCGCTCGACCGGGTTGAGGCCGACGACGATGTCCGGGTCGTCGTCATCACCGGGGCCGGAAAGAACTTCTCGGCGGGCTACGATATCGCCAACAGTTCGGTCGTAGCCTCCGAGGACAGCGCTCAGGCGCATAGGTTCCTATCCGCCGAGGCCGCGCTCACCATGAAGTTGTGGGCTCTGAACAAGCCAACCATCGCCGCCGTTGACGGATGGTGCCTTGCCGGAGGTTTTGATACCGTCCTGGCGTGTGACATGGTCGTGGCGACAGAGCGTGCCCAGTTCGGCATGCCGGAGATCCGCTACGGTTCCGGGCCGGTTACGCTCCTTCTTCCCTACATGTTGGGTCATAAGCTGTCGAACGAAATCTTCTTCACCGGGGACAGCTTCCCGGCTGAGCGGGCACTGCAGCTCGGCCTGGTGAATCGGGTCGTTCCCGACGACGCGCTGGAATCCTCCGTGCAGGCGCTGGCCGACAAGGTAAAGCCAACTCCGCTCCCCATCTTGAAATTCACCAAGCTCGGCCTCTTGCGGGCCTATGAATCGATGGGTCTGCGGCAGGGAGTACAGGCAAACCTGGATCTTTCGGCGATCCTCAACAAGGCCATCACAGAGGAAGGCGCGGAGTTCTTCCGCATCGTGCAGGCAGAAGGCCTGGGAGCGGCCTTGAAATGGCGCGACGCCCGCTACGGCGCCAAGCTTTAAGGTCCCGCAGAGCCCCATCCGGTTCTCCATTGGATCTCCATCCGGGTGGGGTCCTGCGCAGTTAGTTTTGAACACCGCCTGATGGGGATTTCCCGCAGACGGCCACCATTTGAATCGTGCAGCTATCTTAATGAAGCCCTCTAGAAGGAATATGAAATGTCCATTGATCGTCGTGGCGACCGCGTGACGGAACAGCGTTTCTATCGGCCTGAGTTCGAGCAGGCCGATCCCGCGGCGATTCGCCAGTACCAGGAGAAGAAAGTCCTCGACCTGGTCCGCCGCGTGTGGGCCACCAACGAATTCTTCCGCACCCGGTGGGCCGAGGCCGGCGTTGATGTGGAGTCCCTGAACTCGCTTGACGATGTCCAGAAGGCAATCCCACTTATCGAGAAAAAGGACTTCGTTCGAGACCAGCTGGAGGCACCACCCTTCGGCAAACGCATCGAGCCTGCTTTGCGTCAGAAGGAGCCACTGGACTTCTACACCACAAGCGGCACGAGCGGGCAGGGAACAGAAATCCATGCGCAAACGCGCAGCGAACTCGCTTCCATGGTCGACTCCTACCGATACGGGCTGACCTGGAGCGGTTTGACGCGCGGCGACACTGTTGCTCTGACCATCCCGATCACCATGTTTGCCGGCGGCCGCTGTGAGATGCAGGGCGCCGAGGGGCACGGACTGTCGGTCCTCCCGATCGGCAACTACGACGCACACCGCAAACTGACGGTCATCGAACAGTTCCGCCCCAAGGCGCTGATGGGTTCCACAAGCTACTTTGCGCACCTCGCGTCTTTGCATAACGATCCGAGTTCACTCGGTGTAAGCACGCTGCTGACCGGACTTGAAGGCGCAAGCCTCTCCTACATCCACCGTCTGGAGGATGACTGGAACGCCACGGCCTATGACCGTTTCGGCTGCGCACAGATGCGAACAGATTTCATGTTCAACTGTGAACACGGTGTTGGAACGGACGACCGTCCCGGTCTTTTGCACAACATCTCTCCGAATGTGTGGCTTGAGGTCATCAACCCGGAAACCGGCGAGCACGTGGAGGACGGTGAATACGGCGAGATGGTCGTGACCAGTCTTTACAACACCGAGACCCCGCTCATCCGATGCCGGCTTCGCGACGGCGCCTTGTATCGAGAGGGCGCCTACTGCCCGTGTGGGCGGCCCTTCTCCGGCGTCGAACAAGGCAGCATCTCGCGCATCGACGACGTCAAGAAGATCAAGGGAGTGAACGTCTACCCGCAGGCCCTTGATGACGTCGTACTCGCACTTCCCGAGGTCGACGAGTACGAGGTCCTATTGACCTCCAAGACGGACGCAACAGACGTCGCCACGATTACGCTCATGCTCAAGAACGGTGTCCCCGAGGACCGCCGTGAGGCCCTGGTCTCCTCGGCAGCCAAATCAATCCATGGCAAGCTCGGAATTAACTTCCAGGTTCAGGTCGGGACAGTAGCCCGCAGCGAATACAAAGTCCGCCGCTGGCGCGACGAGCGCGTCCGATAGCGCTCATTCACCGTTCGCTGACCGTGTGCCGTGGCCCGGCGCCCGCTCTGATGCGTGCAAATTGGCGCGCACCCATCAACGCAGCTAAGCAAACAAGGAGGATTACATGTCGAATAACTACCGGGCGTTTGTCGCCGGAACCGACAAGGGTGCATATGTCCGCGGCGTCCGTGAGGTCGCGCAGGCGGACCTACCAGAGGGGAGCGTCCGGGTTCGAGTCGCCTACTCGGACGTGAACTACAAGGACCACCTCGCAGCATCCGAGAACGGCCGCGTGGCACGCATCGACCCGATCATTCCCGGAATCGATTTTGCGGGCGAGATCATCCAAAGCAAGGCTTCCGAGTGGTCGAGCGGCGACGTCGTCCTGGCGCACGGTTACGACATCGGTGTCTCCCGCGACGGAGGGTTCGCCGAAGAAGCAATCGTGCCGAGTGAGTGGCTCGTACGGCTGCCCAAGACCATGACCGCTCGGCGAGCCGTCACGATCGGCACGGCAGGTTTCACCGCAGGCCTTTCAGTGCAGGCAATCCTCGATGCCGGCATCAAACCCTCGGCAGGTCCGGTGTTGGTCACGGGTGCAACCGGCGGAGTCGGAAGTGTGGCCATCGCCCTGCTTTCCCAACTCGGCTACACCGTTGTCGCCAGCACCGGGCGCGTGGAACGCGCCGATTGGCTGACCCAGCTCGGCGCCAGCGAGGTCATTGACCGTCTTCCCTCCGATGCCAAACCGCTTGGCCGAGAGACTTGGGCGGCCGCGGTCGACAGCGTGGGCGGGACAACACTGCACGCCGCACTTGCCGGAGTGCGGTACGGCGGCATCGTCGCCGCCAGCGGGAACACCGGCGGGATGAAACTGGACACGACCGTCTTCCCGTTCATCCTAAGGGCGGTGAGCCTGGTTGGCATCGACTCCGTCCAGTGCCCGATGTCGGTCCGACAGGACACATGGGACTGGATTGCCGCAACCCTCGATGAGCGCCACTATGACCTGCTCGCCGGCGAAGTCGTCAACCTGGACGGCGTCGACGATGCCTTGCAGCGAATCGCCTCGGGATCCGCTGAGGGCCGCACACTGGTGGAGCTCGCCAACTAGCTCCTGTCACGGCTTCTGTCGGAGCGCGGAAAGACCCGCCACTACCGCGCTCCGACAGGCTCACGAACCACGCCTCAATCGAACGTTCGGTGAGCGATTCTTGCTAAGATACAACGGAGGGCGTGCTCCACGACACAACAGCGTAGTGCCTCCGCGGGATCAACGGGATCCCGCGCCTACCTAGAAGGGAGTGTGACAATGCCAAGGCCGAAGAAAGCCGAACAAAACGGTCGCGCAACGGGCGAACTGATCTATGAGGCCTCAGTCGAGCTTATGCATGACCGCGGTTTCCATGGCACCTCAATGCGAGACGTTGCCAAAGAGGTCGGCATCCAAATGTCAACGCTCTACTACTACTACGAGAGCAAGCAGGCTCTCCTGTACTACATCATGACGCGCGTGACGAACGCACTCGCTGACATGGTGCGCGCGTCGATCTCAACGGAGACCGACCCGATTTCACAGTTGGAGAGCGCCGTTACAGCCCACATCGAGTTTCACGCGCGCCAGCCAAAAGAAGCCCACGTCGCCGAAACAGAACTGCGCTATCTCGAGCCGGACAAGCTCAAATCCGTCATCGAGGTTCGCGACGAATACGAAGAAATCTTCGCCTCCATCCTGCGAGCAGGGCAAGCGACCGGCGACTTCGCCCCTGTCGACATTCGAATCGCGGTGCGAGCCATGCTTGTCTCACTCACCGACGTCGCGACCTGGTTCAAACCCGGCGGCCGCCTCAAGTTGGATGAGGTTTCGGCGTTCTACCGTCAGATCTTCATCGAAGGCGTGAAGGTTCGATCTCGTGGTGCTCTCAATCAGGACTGGGCGGTAGAACGCGCTGAGGCCCCTATCTAGCAATGGATCTCAGCGTTTGCCCTTGACCCGAGAAAAATGGGCATGCCGGAGTCGACCCCAGCCGTCTGAGGAAGCGGACCGGTTTGAAAATTTAACCCGGCGCTTCGGCCGGTACCACCCGAGCCCCGGGCAAACGACAGAACCACGCCGTCATCGCCCGCCCCACACCGCGACGACGCTCTGTTCGCAGTGATCTGCGGCGGGCGTTTGTTTGATGAAATCCGTAGCGCTACGGCCAACATCTTCCAGGCCATCACCTGCTCATCAGTCCCGAGAACCGGAGCCTGGCTGTCATGTTCCGAAACGATGATCGACACGATTTGACCCGTGTACGGGCGGTGTCTCGGACGAGGTCTGCAGCGCCGAACTGGGGGGCCAGCTGAGTCCCCCTTGACGGCTCCCGTACGGTGCGTCGACGAGGGCGACGGCATCCTGTTGATGGCGCTCAGGGATTTTCCCCGGAGTTGCTCGGCGTTTTTCCCCAGACCTCCTGGATGACCGCGGCCGGGTGCCGCCCGCGCAGCACCCGGCCGCCCAGGATCCGTGACTTCAGTTCGCAGTACGCCGTTTCGATCTCCCATCCCTCATGGTAGAGACTCACCAGTCCCAGCGCGGGAGCTTGGAGGGGTCCAGCAGCGTGGTGACCCGCCGGTATTCGGTGGTCAGGATCTTGGCCTCGGTCGTGGTGGTCAGTGCCGCATCAATGACCCTGACGCGTTGGCCCGCGGTGTTGGAGAGATAGGAACCATCGGGAAGAACCTGAAGGACCGGCAGTTTCATCGCGTTGGCGCTGGTCTTGGCGCGGAAGAGGAAATCCGCGCCCGTTTGGGCCACCTTACGGCAGAAGCGGCAGGTGGCGAAGTTCCGGTCCCCGAGCAGCACCATGCCCGGTTGCAGGCAGGAAATGACTTGGCGGGCGTAGGTCAGCCCGCCCACCGCATCGGTGTCGAAGGCCACCTCTATGACCGAACGGGTTCCGGCCGTGAGGATCGCGACCAATCTGAGCATCGGATACCCGGCTTCCCCGTTGGGACCCCCACGCGGCTTGGGAAACCTCACCCGGTTCACCTCGGTGTCGGCCACGGCAAGCTGCGTCCCATCGATCGCAACGACCAAACGGCCGGCAAACCGGTTCATCTGCCGCGCCCCGGTCACCGCCGGCCCCTTCACCAGGGAGAACAACTCGCGCAACGGGGCCGTTCCTACGCGGCGCATCGCTTCGCTCAACGCCGAGGCCGAGGGACTCTTCACCGGTACCGGCAGGCCCGTCACCAGGCGCGAGAAGACCTGCTTCCATCCCTGATCGGCGAACAAGACCCCGGCCAGCAACAGGTAGACCACCACCCGTGAGGGCAGCCGCCTGAGCCGGCGCTCCTTGCCGCTGGCCGTCTCGAGAGCGGCGTCAACCATGTCGAACGGAACCACCCGGGTCAGCTCGCCCAAGTGTCCTGGCGCGAATACCCCCGGAGCATGATGAATAGCAGAATCGGACATCGTGGCTCCTGTAGGGGTAGATCAGTCTTGGAGGACCGAACTACTCAAACAGGAGCCACACCCACTCACCCCGGTGACACGCCGATGCCACACCGCCTTGACACCCGCCCCCGGCCACTAACCGAACGGCATTGGGGTTATCGGGCGTGGTTCACCCAGCGCGGTTACGCACCGCCTGGGTGCCGGCGATTTTGGCCATGGTCACGGCCTCGGCCATCTTCACGTTCATCCTGGCTGTCCCGGTCCCCGCGGCTTCCACGAGCCAGGTCCTGGCGCCCGCGCCGATGGCCAGGAACTCGGCCTCGCCGGCGTTCCGTGCCGTCACGGCGTAGTCGCCCGGGATCCTGGTCCTGGCCCCGGGGAAGTGCTCATCAATGATGGCGGGGTTGCCGGGCCTGGCCCGGTGATGGCGGGCGACCTCGACCGGACCGGACGGGCCGTGGTGGACGATAATGACTTGTTCGTCGGGTCCGGTGCCGTGGGCGCGGACGAATACCCGGGTCCCGAGCAGGTGTGCGGGCACGGAGTACTTGGCGTTTTCGAAGGTGACCATCGGCGTGTACTCCGGGACCGTGCGGGCCAGTCCGAACGCGACCGTGTGCGCGGTCTCCGGGATCCGGTGCAACCGAAGCTGCTCCTCGGCCAGCACGGCCGCCGGTTTGCGCCGGATCGCCCGGTGCTCCCGGTTGTTGACCTCGTCCATGAAGGCCCCGCAGGCGGCCTCGAGCTCGGCGAAAGAACTGTATTCGGGCCGCAGGTTGGTATCCGTGGGCACGAGATCGGCCTTGGCCAGCTTCACGGACGCTTCGACGCCGCCTTTCGGGGCGGGGTCCGCGGGCTGGCAGGTCAGCACGCTGACCCCGTAGTGGCGGGCGAGTCCAGGGTCTGCTGGTACCGCACCGGCACCCCGGCGACGTGGGCGGTGGTGACGGTTTTCTCGGTGTCCGTCTTCTGTGGCCTGATGCGCTGGCCGTGCTGTGGTGGTGCGTATTTTTCGTTTATGGCACATAACGCCGGGCTGGGGCGATCGTGGTTACTTCAATCTCTCTGATGAGAAAGGAAGTTGCCATGATGGAGGAGTATTTCGTTCAGCCCACACAACGAAATTAACAGCTCAGACCGGCAATTAAAACCCTGGGCCGAAGAACCTAACAAAGTACTACGAAACACCACGCACGGAGTTCCTCCGTGCGCAGCCCGTCAGCACCGGCAGCACCCCGGTTACGTTCAACACGCTTCAGCGCGATCATCAGATTCTGCCGGGAGAAGATTGCCTCCCACAGATCCGATGTATCCCTGATGTTCTCCCCGATACCCGCCGGGTCCTCACTACGCACAGACAGCAGGTCTCCCGGATTCACCGTTCGCTCCTTCACTATCTGTCCCACCACTCCCGTGGGTTGGCTGCGATTCCTGTGGAACACACGAGAAGCACCGCTTCAAACCATCAATACCCAGCGTTCAGCTCTTTCCGGCAAACCACACGATTTCCCGCGGGTACTTTACGGCCTCGGCTGACTTCTGCCCCATCAGCAACGGCCCTTAGAGCCGCACCGCTCCACCCGGTAAACCGGATGACGCACCGGGACAGATCTCCCCAGATAAGAGCATTTGCTTTCCCCCTGCCGCCGCCGCATTTACACACTGGCCGTTTCGGTGGGACGGGTTTCACCATTCGTGGCTGGCCTGCTCCGACCGGCATGCCTTCTATGCGGTTCGTGTCCCTCGGTGCAGGGATTTGCCTCCGGCTTCCTTCCCACCCCACCTCACGATGACGCAGTTGCCATTGGCTAGAAGTTAAACCACCATCTCCTTCAGAGGACTTTCACCTCCAAGCGGATGCCCGTACTGGGCGTACAATAGGTGCGGGTCCCGCGGAGTTTCCGCGGGACCCGCATTCTCAGGAGGCTCGGGAACTCGAGTCAGAGGAACGGCTCGCTGGCTTTGGCCGCTTGGCCAAGTTCATGCCGGCGTAGACGGCACCGATCGCGAGCCAGATGCCTACTGCCAGCACAATGCTTCCGGAGGTCGCGAAATCGCTCCCGGTCTTCAGGTAATTCACGATGAAGGAGTTCCAAAGGAACCAGAAAGAGACCGCAGCGCCGATGAGTGGCACGACAAGGTGCAGCGAAACCTTGTACTTCTCACCCAGCGCACGGCGACGAAGGAAGAAGCCAATCGCGCCGATGTTGATCAACGTGTAGGTGAAGAGGACTAGTCCGGAGAAGATACCGCCGCCCCATGCGTATGCGTTGGCCAAACTATTTCCTTGCCAGATTCCAACCAGGAGCACGACTACCGGGCCGAGCACGGTGAAGATTACCTGGGCGTTTCGCGGGGTGCCCGTCTTCGGGTGGATTTTGCCAAGCCACCGCGGCGCCATGCCCTCCCGAGCCATTGCATGCGTGAACCGACCGGCAAAGAGAATCGTAGCCACGAACAGCGCCATCACGGAGGTATAGGTGGTGATGATGACCCCAATCTTGCCCCATCCGATGAATTGGTCGGCGATCAAGTACACCGGCCCGACTTCGTTGGCGTTCGCAATGTCTTTTTCCATGACCTCGGGTGATGCCGCCACACTGAGTGCGTACGTCGAGAAGAGGGAAATCAGTCCGACGAGACCAAGAATCAGCGCCGTCATCTTTGGAATGTTTTTGTGCGGTTCATTGGTTTCCTCAGCCATCGACACCGGAACATCAACAACCGCGACTGCAAAAACGACGAAGACCAGCGCGCTCGTGAACCCCGTGCCGCTGGTGAACGCGGATGGCGAGAACGGGTTCAGCCACACGCCGGCAATCGACTGTTTGATGATCACGAAGGCGAAGAAGAGCACCATGAATACGGCCTCGCTGCCGAAAAGCCATGCGACGGCCTTGGTCGACAACGTAACGTTGTTGACTACGAGCAACAGGCATATGACGACTGTCACGACCGCGCCGATGAAACCTGTCCAAAACGACGTATGTATTCCCAGCAAGTCCAGTAGCGCGTTAATCGTTTGCCCTCCCACAGCGGGCTGTAGTAGCGCCGTGAGTGGACCCACGAACCCGACGATCACAAATCCGACTGTGCCGCCGGTCCATCGTCCCAACCCTTCTGAGATCCAGGTGAATGAGCCTCCCGCGCTCGGTCGGCGAGATGACATCAGGTAGATGCATACGGCGGTCGGCACCAGCGCCAGTGTTGTCAGGATTACTCCCCAGAAAGCGCCCCCGCCACCCGCTTCAGCCACAGCGTACGGGAGGATCGCATAGGCGGACACAGCAATCGCGCAGTAGCCGAGTCCGACCAGTGTTGCAGCCGACAGACTTAATGCCCCCCCGCGCAGAGTGGCCGACTCTGCACGTGTTTCATCCAAACGGGTCATTCCTTTTCTCCTATTGTGATCATGCCGTTGAGGCGGACCAGCCAGTGCAGTCTTTTTAGATCGCACGTTCGATAGATTTGTCTCAGCACGAAAGCAGGGGCCTTCATGCTTGGTTTCCGGTTTCCGCGCCGAGGCGGCGGGAATCCTCGTGTGTCCCGACGCGCTCCAGAAAGGCGTCGAGTGCCGCGTTAAAGACGCCCGGCGCTTCCCAGAACATCGCATGGTGTCCGTGCGATTCCACTACGGCATGGGGCGCGTGCTCCTGTATCCACGTCATTGCGACATCACGCCAGTCCTCCCGCACGTAATACATCACGGGGACATTGCCGTCAAGCTTTTCGGCAATTTCCGTGTTATCTACGAAGAAGAGACTCATGATCAGTTGCACTGCAACGAGGTCTGGCGTTTGGCTGGAGATCTGCGCGAAGAACTCGACGCTCTGCTTATCGGGATTCTGAAGCATCCACGCACAGAACTCACGATTGAATGCCTCGCGGTCCATCTGCAGGTCGAAGGTGAACGCCTTCAGTTCGCCGTCCTGGTCGCCGTGGTCGATCGTTCCAAAGTCGGCCCACTCGACGCGCTTGTCTCCGCCGCGCATCCGCGGCGGAATGTCGAGGACCACCGCACCTTCGACGCCTTGGGTCCCGAAGACGCGCAGATATTCCAGAACCTCGATACCGCCTGCGGACCATCCGACCAGAACGACCGAATTGTAGCCGAGGTGGTCCAGCAGCGCCTTGAGGTCGCGGGCGTGCTGTTCGTAGTAGTGACCGCCGGGGGTCTGTGAACTCATCCCCTGGGAACGAGGGTCATAGCTCAACGCCGTGAAAGACGTCGAACCCTCGAAATGACGGAGTTGGTGCTCGAAAACTTCGCACGACATAGTCCATCCAGGAACGAAAACCACGGCCACCTCCCCTGTGCCGGTCGTCCTATAGCGCAGAGTGAGTTCATCTGAAATCTTGAAGAAACAGTCGCGTTCGGCGTCACCGGAAAGCGCGAGGTCTGTTCGATGGTCGGTCATCATTGCTCCTGATTCAGCTGGATCTGGTTCGGCGGCCGAAGCCGCATCATTCGAACGCTCGATAGATACCGTACGTCGTGACTCATGTCACGTCAAGCATTTTTTATTCCATTGCAGTTAACTTGGCGATCGGGTCGAACGACTCGAGACCGTGCGGACGAGCGCTAGGGAATGTTGATTCCCAGGACCTCCACCGGGTCGATCTTCACTTCCCCCACCACGCACCGGTGCATCCACGAGTCACCCAGGTCAAACACAAACTGAAACTCATCACCCGGCCCCACCGTCCGAACAACCTTCGCCGCGGCAATGTCCAGCGGGGCGATGATCGGGCCGTGGACCGATCCGGCAGTCGGGTCGATAGCAGCGGCTATCGGTGGATCTGAGGCGACCATCAGCGTGCAGGTCACGTACCGGCCATGTCAGGGGAACTGCTCGTCCTCTGACTGTTCGAAGCTTGGGCTCGGCCGTTTACCATCGAGCCATGACGGTCAGGCTTGATGCCGATGGTGCTGCGTATTCCGATGTGGACTGCTTCAGATGCGAATTTCCCGGTCCGCACTGGGCGGGGCATCGTGGTTGCAGCGATGTGTTCGCGTGGCGGCGGTGCTTCGCTGTGTTCCCGGACCCTACGACTCACCCGACTGCCGATCGGCTGGGTCGCTGCACTGACGTTGCCTGAACGTCTGCGGCCGATCATGGCTGTGATCACTGTCGCGGCAACAGCCGCCTTGGCAGGGGAAGCGGCCGGTGCAGGAGCGGCCTGTCGGAGGTATTGGTAGACGGTTTCCCTGCTGATCCCGTAATCCCGGGCGAGAACAACTTTCGGGACTCCGCTGCCGGCACGCTGAACCAGCTCGGCCGCTCGTTCCGGTGTGAGGGTCTTCTTCCGTCCCTTGTACACGCCGCGCTGCTGGGCCAGCGCAATCCCTTCCCGCTGGCGTTCCCTGATCAGGGACCGCTCGAATTCAGCGAAGGCGCCCATGACCGAGAGTATGAGGTTCGCCATGGGGGAGTCCTCCCCGGTGAAGGTGAGCTGTTCCTTGAGAAACTCCACGCGTACACCTCGCCGGGTCAGCCCCTGCACCAGGGCGCGCAGGTCATCAAGGTTCCGGGCGAGCCAGTCCATGCTGTGTACGACGACGGTGTCTCCGTCGCGAACGAATCGCAGCAGCTCGGTCAGTTGCGGCCCTGCGGTGTCCCGGCCCGAGGCCTTGTCCGTGAAGACCCTGTCCAGGACGTGGCCGTCGAGCTGGCGCAGTTCATTCTGGTCCAGCGTGCTCACCTATCGGGCGTAGCCGATCCGCTGACCGTTCACGGCTGCCTCCAACCCCGTTGATGTGGTGCATTCGAGTGGCGGGGAAATCGTCGCCGAAGAACTCATCGTCTCCAACCTCGCCGAACTGGACCGCGGCCGGGCCGTCATCCTCGCCTCCGGCGCACCCGCCACGCTGGTCCGCACCATGCCCTGGTACACCGGGCCCCACAAGGACGCTGTGGAAGCATCCATCAGGAAGTACAGCCCGCGGCCGGAGGAAGAAGAAGTTCCGCTCGCTGCAGCCGCCGCCTATCTGTGGGTCACCGGATAGAGGAATCTAAGATGACCATCGACATTGGCCGCTTCAGTGAAGCTGCCAGCCCTGGCGTTGATGAGCCTGTGAGCACAACTAGAGACCAGCAAAAACCGCCGGAACTCGTCTACGGCTCCGCCGAAGAATTCCTGCACGAGCAACTGCTGCCCACCTACGTCCGGGACGTCGACGGCCGCGCCGCGAAATGGTGCCTCGAATGGTACTTCCATCCCGAAGCAGTGTCCCGGATAGAAGCGTTGTGGCGGGCCTGGGAACACCTCAGACTCGACGGGGCCACAGGCATCAGCGTCTGGTTCAAAGACCACGCAGACCACCACATGGCCGTGCTCCTGGACCCGCGCGGCCCGTTCTACAAATGCGACATGCAAAAACACAGGGACCCCGAACACGGTGACTTCTAGTGGTCGTTGCAACACCCCTGATTTTCGGGAGTTGCAACGACCATGTCGTCTTCAAATCAAGAATCTTCTTTAAGGGGAAAATCGGGTCCCGTGCCCACGCCGCCACAGAAGAACACCTACAGGCGGTACTCACAGGCCGAGAAGGATGAGTTCTTCGCTGTGTTGGAGCGGCTCGAGTGTGCCGCCGCGGCGGCCCGTGAACTCGGATTCAAGGCGGCCACGTGCCGCAAATGGGCCCGGCAAGCCGGGACCCGGCTCAAGTACGGTGTGAAGGGTTCCGAGCCCCGCCGGGAGTATACGCAGGCTCAGAAGGACGGGTTCTTCACGCTCCTGGACCGCCTCGGGAACGTCTCGGCCGCGGCGTCAGAGCTGGGGCTAAGCGCCGCCGTCTGCTACGCATGGGTCCGCGAGACCGGGGCGTTGCCCAAACGGGAAAGGAAGACCACCGGGCCCAACCGGAAGCACACGCAGGCTGAGAAGGATGAGTTCTTCGCTGTGTTGGAGAAAGTCGGCAGCGTCACCGAAGCGGCCAGGCAGCTGGGCCTGAGCAAAGATACGTGTCATAACTGGGCCAGGGCTGCCGGCATCCGCAGCGTCCGCGTCACGGTGGGAAAACGGCAGGAGTTCTTCCGCTTGCGCGCAGCCGGGGTGGGCCGGCGTGAAGCAACAGCGGCAGTCGGTGTTGACCGCAAAACGGCCTACCTGTGGGACAACGGCATCGTCCAGGCCAAGGGGAAACTTGTTCACCCTGAAACCGCTGCCGTCGACTATAAACAGACGGTGAATACTGCGATCGCGGCTACCGAGGCCACCCAGGGAACGACGACTGCCTCCATCGCCCAAACGGCACTGGAGAAGGTGATCGATCCTCGCTACCTGTCGCTGCAGGACCGCGAGAGAATCCGGGACATGAAGGCTCAGGGCTGTTCCAGCAGGGCCGTGGCAGCGGCCCTGGGGCGCTCCCCGTCCTCGATCAGCCGCGAGATCTCCCGCAACAGCCACCCGGTCCTCGGATACCAGCCCTACGGCGCCCAGCGGGCCGCGGTGGCACGCCGGCCCCGGCCCAAAGTCAGTAAGCTGAACGGCAACCAGCGGCTCCGGGATTTCGTGAAAGACAAACTGCTCACCCGGTGCTCGCCCGAACAGATCTCCCACTTGCTGATCAAGGAATACCCCGATGACGAGCAGATGCGCGTGAGCCCCGAAACGATCTACCAGGCCCTCTATCTCCAGGCCCGCGGCGGGCTCAAGCGCGAGGTCAAGGACGCCCTGCGCACCGGGCGGACCCGCCGCAAAACCCGCAAGAACACGGAGGAACGCACCTCCCGGTTCCGCGACCCGATGATCAATATCTCCGAACGCCCGCCCGAGGTCGAAGACCGCGCGGTCCCGGGCCACTGGGAGGGGGATCTCGTGCGCCACGAAGCGCTGTTTTACCGAGCGGAGGTGGAAGACCTTCGCCGTTGTGCTGTCGCAGCAGCATGACGAAGCTGGGGGCAGCCTGAACCGGGAAACGCCGGTGAGGGTGGCAAGCAGCCCCGACAACGCCGGGACGGGCCAGTACTACCGGATGGTCCGGGTCCGGCAAGCAAGGCGGGAAGGTGTACGCGAGGAACCAGTGCTAAAAGCTTCTCAAGTCTCCCGCCAGCTCCAATCCGGTGGATATGGGCTGGTCTGCGATGCGCACCGATACCCGCTGGGTGTTGGAAACTCCGCTGTTGGTTAAGGTCGTTGGCAGTGGAGGCCACGGTGAAGGCCTGCGGCGTAGCCGTGGCGATATCGCAGGGGCATAGCTGGGCACCTAACCCGCCAATCGGTTGACAGTGAACGTGGGAACCACCGTGCGGCTCCCGGCTTCGGCGTCTCGGCCAGAGACGGCAAGGTCCGGGTTGATGCGTTGTCCGTCGACGGCGGCACGGTGGGGCGGAGGGGTCGTAGTAGTCCGAGCGGGGGAAAGCCTCGTGCATGGCGAAGGGCCCCAGCGGATATGACGCAGTAGCTACTGCAAGAACGGAGGCACTGGTGAATACCGGTGAACTGATATGGCCCTCCCCTGAAGGGGCGGCCGTGCGGGTACGTGCGATGCAGACGAAACTGCACCACTGGGCGGTCAAAGATTCCGGCCGCCTTTTTGACGATGTGTTTAACCTCGTCTGCGACCCGGATTTCCTCACCGTTGCGTGGGGCCGGGTCAGGGGGAACAAGGGTGCACGCACCGCCGGTGTTGACCGGCGTATCCCGGCGCTTATCTCCGAGGGGGCCGAGGTTGTGGAGTTTCTGGGGCAGGTACGGGAGCAGTTGAAGTCCCGCACGTTTGCCCCGTTGCCGGTGCGGGAGCGTCTGATCCCGAAGCCGGGCAGCAGTAAACTGCGCAGGCTTGGTATCCCGACTGCGGCGGACCGGGTGGTGCAAGCAGCCTTGGCATTGGTGTTGGAACCGATATTCGAGGCGGATTTCAAGCCGGTAAGTTACGGCTTCCGTCCCAAACGTCGGGCCCAGGACGCCATCGCCGAGATACACGCCATGGGCACCCGTAACTATCACTGGGTGTTTGAGGCCGATATCCAGGCGTGTTTCGACGAGCTGAAGCATTCTGCGGTGATGGAGCAGGTGCGCAAGCGTATCGCCGATAAAAGGGTCCTGTCCCTGATCAGTCGTTTCCTGAAGGCGGGCGTGATGTCCGGTGACGGGAAGGTCAGGGAATCCGATACCGGCACCCCTCAGGGGTCCTTATGCGCAGCTGCGCATAACCCGCCCTATGAGCAGTTCCGGGTTATGCGTAGCGCCTGGCGGTTGCCGCTGGTGGGGGTGTTGACGGCAGTGGGACGCTGCGCATAATCCGGGCGGGTGGTTAGAGGCTGGCGAGCCAGCTGAGCAGCTCGGGGTTTTGGTTCCATTCGGCCAGGTCGGCGGTGACAACGTCGGTGTAGGCGGCTTCGAGTGCTTTGCGTTTGGCCTCGGTGGAGGCCCGCGCGTAGATCTCGGTGGTGGATAGGTCGACGTGGCCCAGGATGTCACGGATGTAGGGCAGCGGAACACCTGCGTCGTATAGGTGCATGGCCCGGCTATGGCGCAGGATATGTGGGCTCAGGTGCGCGTTTATCAGCGCGGGATCTGTTGCGTTGGCTTGATATTTGCGAAGGATCCAGGCGATCCCGCCGCGGCTGAGTTTGGACCCGTGCTGGTTGAAAAACACGGGATGATCATCATGACCGGCGCTATCCAGCCGTCGTTCGGTCAGGTAGGCGGCCAGGAGAGCTGCCGTGTTCCGGTCCAGCGGGACGTGGCGGGTCTTGCGGCCTTTGCCGGTCAGTGCAGCCATGGCCGGCTCGTCCAGGCGGATGCCGCGGACGGTCAGATCGGCGAGTTCTTGAACCCGGGCAGCGGTGTCATACAGCGTGGCCAGCAAGGTCGCGTCACGTCTGCCTGTGCGGGTGTGCCGGTCTGGCAGGGCAAGCAGATCGCGGGTCTGCTGCACGGTCAGGTGGGCCAGGGCCGGTCGGTCCTGTTTCTTGGCAGGGATCGCCAAGATGTCCTGGCAACAGGCCATGCGAGCCGGGTCCTGCGATTGCATCCAGCCGAAGAACGAGTCGATCGCAGCCAGGCGCTGGTTCCGGGTCGAGGCAGTGTTGCGCCGGCTGGTCTGCAGCCAGGTCAGGAACCCGGTGATGGCCGCGGCGTCGAGATGCTCGAGGGCGAGCCGTTCCGGCGGGATATTCCGCTCGTCGCGGAAGTAGCAGATCAGCAGCTTGAACGCATCCCGGTAGGAGGCGATCGTGTTGGTCGAGTAGCCACGCTCCCCGCCCAGATGGCCGGTCAGGAAGCGGCGCAGGAACACGGCGAAGTCAGTGGCCATGACGCCGCCCCTCCGTGACGGGCGGGACGATATCGCCGATGGTCTGTTGGATTCGGGTGGTGATGTCCGGGAAGGACTCGGCGGTCAGGCGCAGGTAGTAGGCGGTATCGTCCACCGACGAATGACCCATGTAGGTTTGCAGCACCGGCAGCAACGCGCCGACGTCCTGTCCCCGGGCGAACCACAACCGCAGGTTGTTGACCGCCATCGTGTGACGTAGATCGTGCACTCTGGGGCCGTGCCCGCGCCCGCCGTGGGAGATGCCGGCCTGCCACAGAAACCGGCGGAAGTTGCGTTCGACGTTTCCGAGCGTGAGCGGCCGGCCTCCCGGGCCTGGGAAGAACCATTCGCGCCGGCCGGCCGGTCCGGCAACCTCGGTGTCGTAGCGGGCGAGCCTTGCGCGTAGCGCCTCGGAGACGGGCAGCTGCCGGTCCTTGCCGCCCTTGGCGTCGCGGATTTGCAGCACCCCGGCGTCGATGTCGACGTCGCCGACCCGGAGCAGGCGGGCCTCGGAGCAGCGCAGACCGCAGGCGTAGATCGTGCGGAACAGCACCGGCATGACCAGATGGCGCAGAGGAACCTCCGGGCAGTAGTGGCAGCGGTCGGTTTGCGCGAACAGCGATGCCAGTTCCCGATCGGTGTAGATATACGGGACATACCGGGCCGGTCTGGGTAGCGCGGCCCTGGGCAGCAGGTAGGCCACCACGCCTCGCCGGCCCAGCCAGCGGGCCAGTTCCCTGACCGGCGCTGCCAGGCCCTGCAGTGTCGCGGGTTTGACGTTCCGCCGCTGTGCCGCGGTGATCCACGCCTGCACCAACGGTTCGGTGAGTGTGTCCAGCCCGGGGAACTGCATGCGGCAAAACGCCTCGAACCGGGCCAACACCTGCGCCTCGGTGTCGTACTTGTAGCCGACGGTGCGTTTCTCGGCCACGAGGGCCGTGATCGCATCGGACAGTGTCATGCCGGTCGTCATCGTGTCGCCCCCGACGCCGGCATGTCCGGATCCAGGGCACACTTGGCCAAAAGACCCAGTGACGATTTCAGATACACGCCTGTGGATGCGACCGACTGGTGGCCGAGGATGTCGGCGATCTGCTCGATCGGTGTGCCCTGCTCCATCAGCCGGGTCGCCAGCGTGTGCCGCAGCGAATGCATGCCATGGCGGCGTCTCTGACCCAGCGGGACATGAGCGACCCGGGCGTGCTTGACCAGGATCTGGTGCAGATGATCCTGGTCGGAGAACGGGCCTATCGGGGAAGTGTGGTGTCGCCCGCCACGTAATTCCCCAGGGCTTTCGTCACGTTATTCCCCAGTGCCTGGTGACATGGTAATCCTTCTTCGCAGCGGCAGGTCCAGGGGGTAGGCCCGTTTTTCGTTCCGTCTTTGCCTTCTCCGATCCGCTGGAACGGGTTCAGTTGTTGGGACGGCTGCGCGCCCGGTAAGACCCCGTCTGGATGGTGATCTGGTGGGCGTTGTTCACGAGCCGGTCCAGGAGGGACTCGGCGACGACCTGGTTCGGGAACAGGGGGTACCACTGTTCGGGTGCCCGGTTGGTAGTGACGATGATCGAGCGGGCCGGGCGTTCGTTGACGATCTCGTAAAGATCATCTCCCTGGGCGGGGGTGAACTCGCGCATCGCGAAGTCGTCAAGGATCAGCAGGTCGGGTTTAGTGTAGGCACGCAGGCGCCTGGGCCAGCTCCCGTCGGCGTGCCCGCCGGCGAGATCGGCAAGGACCCGGGAGGTAGGGGCAAACCGGACGGTGTGCCCTGACCGGAGGGCCTGATGCCCGAACGCGGTAGCGATGTGGGTCTTGCCGGTGCCGACCGGGCCGCTGATGATCACGTGCTGGCCGGTGCGGACCCATTCGGTGTTGGCAAGGTCGCGGATGCGGGCGGCGGGAATGCCGGGGTCCGCGGTGAAGTCGAAGTTCTCGATCCTTCCGTCGGATTCGAACTTCGCGGCCCTCGTGCGCCGCTCCAGGGCCGCGGAGTCGCGGCGGTTGATCTCGTCCAGGCACAGAGACTGGAGGAAGTCCAGGAACCCGAGCTGGCCGTCGGCGGCCTGGGCGAGACGGTTCTCGAGGGAGTCGAGCATCCCGGACAGGCGCAGGGCTCGCAGGGACGCGGCGAGCTGGGTGCGGTCGGCACCGACAGGTCCCGGGCCGGTACTGGTCGTGATGGTCATGGTGGTCTCCTTGTTCTTCGGCCGCGGTCAGCTGGCGGTGAAGGCGCCGGGGCCGCGGAGGTAGGCCCCTGCGCCGTTGTCGCCGTTGGGTCGTACGGGCAGGACGGTGACTCCGGCGGCGAGCAGTCCCCTGACGGTTTTCAGGGTCGGGTCCCCGGCCGCTGCCGCTGCCGCGCAGGCGGTCTCCACCGCCTCGGGGCGGTGCGTGCGCACGAGCCGGATGATGCCCTGCGCGGCACGGATCCGGTGGACCAACGGTTCCTCCAGCAGGCCTTCGATGAGTGCCGCGGCGGCGGGGCCGATCAGGGACGCGTTCTCGCGGCACCATGCCGCGTCGCGGGTGAAGAACCCTGCCGCTGCCGGCGGGTAGTCGGACAGGTCGGTCTGGCGTCCCTTGACGATCCTGGGGTGGACCTTCACGATCGCCCCGTCGAGATGGAACTCGACCATCGCCGCGCTGACCCGCACGTCCAGACGGACCCCGACGAGCTGATACGGGACCGAATAGAGCACGCCCTTGACCGAGGCGTGGCAGTCCGACCCGACCGTCGCGGTGCGCCATTCGGCCGGTTCAAGCCTCCTGGCCGGCAAAGGAACCAGGGCCGGACGCTCCACGGCGGTGAAGACCTCCCAGACTGTCTGCCCGGCCAAGGCACGCGGCTTGCGGGCACCGGCGACCACCTTGCACCACCGCTCGGCCTCGGCGCGCATCTGCCCCAGCGAGGTGAAGGACCGCCCGGCCCAGAACGACCCGCGCACGTACTGGACCATCCGCTCCACGTGCGGTTTGTCCTTGGGCTTGTTACCCCGCGCAGGATCGATCAACGCCCCGTAATGCCCGGCCAACTCGGCATAGGCCAGGTTGATCCTCGGATCATAAAGATCCGGGGTGATGACACCGGTCTTGAGATTATCCGGAGTGAGCCGGCGCGGGACCCCGCCGAAAAGCTCGAACGCGGCCACATGCGCGTTCGTCCACGTCAACTGGTCCATCCGCGTCGTGGGAAAAACAAAGAGCTGCTTGGAGAACGGCAGCGTGAGCACGAACGCCCAGACCCGGTGGCCCCTGCCCGTGTCCGGATCACGCCAGTTCCCGAGCAGACCGTAGTCGACCTCGCCGAGCTCACCCGGCGCGGACAGCGGCTTGAGCACAGTCACGGCCCGTCCCGCCCGCCCGGCATCAGGCAAAGTCGCGGCCAACCACCGGTAAAACGAACGCTGCGAGGCCCTGACCCCGTACTCGTCGACCAGACGCTGGTGGACCACCGCCCCGGCAACCCCGGCCTCCAACTGCTCCCTCACCCACTCGATCCGGGCGTCAAACTCCGGCCACGTGATCTGCCGCAACCTGCCATCCACCGCCGTCGGGAACCAGCCCGCGACCAAGTCCCGCCACTCCTCGGCAGCAAGCCCCAACCCGGGAACCAACCCCTCGGCCTCGGCCGGGGCCAAGTACTTCTGCACAGTCTTCCGGTCCATGCCCAACGACACCGCGAGCTCGCTCTTCGAGCGACCAGCGTCCCAATGCATGAACAGTTCGATCAGATCCATCGCTTCCACACTCCTACGCGCCAAACCACGAACCCCGCCTCCGGCCCGACCATCGGACCCGAGGCAAGACTCTCGGACAAGGCACCAACGGTGCGTGACGTCGTCCCCATGGGAATTACGTGGCGAACCGCCGCTAAACGTGGGGAATTACGTGGCGAGAACCCACCTAAAGTGAGGAATTCCGTGGCGGACGACAGTGTGGCGGATGAACACCTGCGGGCAGTCGCTTTGCGGGCGGCCGTGCCGGATGTAGTCGATGACCGCCCAGCCGACGTCTTTGAGCAACGGCAGCTGCACGCGGCGGCCGGTCTTGGCCTGCACCACCGACAGCCGGTTGCCCGGCCAGTCGAAATCGGCGAACCGGAGCCGTTTGACGTCGATGCCGCGCAGTCCGAGCCTGGTGATCAGCAAGATGATCGCGTAATCCCGCTTGCCGCACGGGTTGCCTCTGTCGATCGCCCGAAGGATCCTGGTCACGTCGGCCGGTTCCCAGACCGACGGGATCCTGGCCTGCCTGCTCGACTTCGCCGCCGGAACCGCGGCCAGCACCGTGCCCTCGACCAGCCCCTCACCGCCGGCGAACCGCAGGAACGACCGTACCGCGCACAGTTTGTGCTCCACGGTCTTGGCCTGGTAGCCGGTCAGAGTGGCCACAAACGCGCCGATGATCCCGGCATCCAGACTGGCCAGGCCGCCACGCGTGCCGGTGAATGCGAGGAACTCCCCGGCCACCGTGCCGTACGCCCGCACCGTCGATTCCGCGCAGCCACCGGCCCGCAGCTGCGCCTGGAACCGGGCCAGCACGTCGGCGCCACTTTCGGAGAGCTTGTTCACGGTGCGGGAGTAGCGGCGCAGCACCGCCCCCTGCACCGCGAAATCGTCAAGCATCTGCGCGACGCGGAACAAGTACACGTCGGTCGGTTTGAGCGTACCGGCCTGCTCCTTGGCGAAGAAACCGCCGCAGGACTGCTCGACCCACTCCATCGCCACATCCAGCGAGAACTCCTGCACCCCACGGGATGCGAAGAATCCCTCCAGACGGCGCCAACAACCCCGATACCAAACCATCGTCGAGGCCTTATAACCTAGACGCACCAACTCGGCATCCAGACCGGACACCAGTTCAGACACAGCCACCATGGAAAGGACCTCCAATCACAAACGCCCGGCACCATGCCGAGCCATGTGATCAGAGTGCGCCCGGATTATGCGCAGCGTCCCACTGCCGTCAACACCCCCACCAGCGGCAACCCCGGGCGCTACGCATAACCCGGAACTGCTCATAGGGCGGTATCGTCTCACCGCTTCTGGCCAACATCGCTTTGTCGGTGCTGGACGAGCATTTCTGCGCTAAATGGGATGCCCATGGCAGCCCGTACCGCAGGGAAGCACACCGGAAGCGGGGCGGGGCCACCTATCGGATCATCCGTTATGCGGATGACTTCGTGATCATGGTGGCTGGCACCAAAGACCACGCAGACGCGCTCTGGGACGAAGTCGCCGAGGTGATAGCCCCTCTGGGGTTAAAGATCTCCGTTGCCAAGTCCCGGGTTTGCCATCTGGACGAGGGGTTCGACTTTCTTGGTTTCCGCATCCAGCGGCGGCGAAGGAAAGGAACAACAAAGATGAGCGTCTACACCTACCCGTCCAAGAAATCGTTGCTATCGATTCTCGGGAAAGTGCGGGCGCTGACACGTCGATCAGAACACCATGGGTTGGCGGATCTGCTGGGCCGGCTCAACCCGGTCCTGCGGGGATGGTGCAACTACTTCCGCCACGGGGTCTCTAAAGCGACCTTTGGTTATCTTGATGCGTTTACGTGGCATCGGGTCACCCAATGGATCCGCAAACGACACCCGGGAATCACGTGGCGGGACCTCTACCGGCGTTTCCTGACCGGAAGGCCCGGAAACCAGCCAGAGGTCAACGGGACCACGATGTTCGACACCGCGACGATACCCATCACACGGTACCGGTGGCGAGCATCAAACATCCCGACACCGTGGGCCAGCGCCGCCTAAGGAGTGGCTATCCGTGGAGCGCCGGATGCGATGAGAGTCGCATGTCCGGTGCGGAGGGCGGGTCGGGGAAACGGGCCGGGAGTAATCCTGGCACCGCGCCCCGGCCCGACCCTACATCACCGGCGCCTACAACCAGTCGGCGATCGCGACCCTCGTGGAACGCACCACACGGTACGTGATGCTCGTGCACCTGCCCACCGACCACAACGCCGAATCCGTGCGCGATGGGCTCATCAAGACCATGAGCGCCCTGCCCGCGCACCTGCGCGGCTGGCTCACCTGGGACCAGGGCGCCGAGATGGCCAAACACAAGGCCTTCAGCATCGCCACCGACATGGACGTCTACTTCTGCGATCCGGGAAGCCCCTGGCAACGCGGGTCCAACGAGAACACCAACGGGCTGCTGCGCCAATGCTTCCCCAAGGGCACCGACCTGTCCGTCTACGGTCCCGAAGACCTCGAGCACGTCGCCCAGGAACTCAACGCCCGCCCGCGCAAGACGCTCGGCTGGGATACCCCAGCCGAGCGCCTGCGTGACCTACTATTGACGAACTAAACACCATCGGTGTTGCAACGACCCCTAAAATTCGCCCACCTCGAACCGCAGAAAGCCCCAGAGAGCTGGTTTCCGGACGTCCGCCGGCAGCAGTCTTGAGTTCCAGACGTTGCGGATGCTCCTGCGACATCCGCCGCCTTGCAAGCCGTGGTTGCGAGACTGGCGATCGAGACACGCCAACGCCTTTGACACTTCAAAGAAAAGATTGGAGTGACGGGAACGGATCACGGATTCGGTGTCCAGGCGCCGGGCTGCCGGCAAGGATTTGAGCGGACGCCGTGGACGATTCACCGACAGCCAGGTCGAGAGCTGATCGACGCCGGCCAGCCAGCCACCCAGGTTGCACGTGACCTCGGTATGTCCCGTGCGACTTTATATCGGCGTGTGGAAGAATTAGACGCCCGGCAATGGATCACCTCCCAAAGGCAAGACTTGGAAGTGGCTCGATGACGCGCGGTCCGGCCGCCCAGAACCCTGTGGGTGCAATCGACCTCGCGGTCCGGGCAGATCGTGTACCCGAAACCTGACACTCAGGCCTCAGCCCGAAGTCGCGTCTGTCGGGACGCCTGAAATCCCAGTCGGGGCGGCGACAATTAGGACCCGAAATTCTCTACCAGGCATGGATTTCGTGGGTGGTTCCAAAGGGGACACTCTGGTGAAGTTCCAGCGTGAACTCCCAGGGTGAATGGCGAGTGATGAGAATACCACGATCGCCGTATTGCCATGCACGATCTCGAAGTTGCGCCTCTGCTTGACTGAGCTTGACGTTCATGTCCGCTCGGTCACGGACCCGGATTGAGCGCCAATCTTTTGCGGTTGCTGGACTATTCATACTGTGTCCTTGATGGTTGGGCGATGCCTGCGGAATGAGAAGCGCGCGGTACTTGTCCAGCGCGCTCTCCGTCGGCGGTTGCTGGGGGGAACCGCCCCAAGCCTGAGGTGGTTACCCTGCGTAGGGGTCGGCGATACCGATGTATTGGGTGTAGAGGTATTCTTCGATTCCTTCGAGTCCGCCTTCGCGGCCGAGGCCGGACTGCTTGACGCCGCCGAAGGGTGCGGCGGCGTTCGAGATGACACCGGCGTTTAGGCCAAGCATGCCGGTCTCGAGCCGTTCACCCATGCGGATGCCGCGGTTGAAGTCCTTAGTAAAGACGTAGGCCGCCAGACCGTATTCGGTGTCGTTAGCCAGGCGGACCGCTTCGTCCTCGGTGGAGAATGTGATGATTGGTGCGACCGGACCGAAGATTTCCTCGGACAGGATTCGCGTGCCCTCGGTGACGCCCGTGAGGATGGTGGGCTGGTAGAAGTAGCCCGGACCGTCCACCGGGGCACCGCCGGTAACCGCGGTGGCGCCGGCGGAGATGGCATCGGTGACTAGTTCGTGGACCTTATCCCGGCTCTTCGCGTCGATCAGCGGACCGACTTTGGAGTCTTTCTCGGTGCCACGGGCGGTGGTCATGGTGGACATCTTCAGAGCAAACTTCTCCGCGAACCTATCGGCCA
The DNA here is from genome assembly GCF_049390645.1 of Arthrobacter sp. NyZ413. Classification (NCBI taxonomy): domain Bacteria; kingdom Bacillati; phylum Actinomycetota; class Actinomycetes; order Micrococcales; family Micrococcaceae; genus Arthrobacter; species Arthrobacter sp. NyZ413. Next base: position 154,901 of record NZ_CP155435.1, on the reverse strand, counting down.
CCGACTTGTGCACGATGAAACGGTTGGCGGCGGTGCAGGCCTCGCCCATGTTGCGCAGCTTCGCCAGCATCGCTCCTTCGACAGCCTTGTCCAGGTCGGCGTCCTCGAAGACCAGGAATGGTGCGTTTCCGCCGAGTTCCATGGAGGTGCGCAGGACTTTGTCTGCGGCTTCGCGGATCAGGGCCTGTCCCACGGGAGTGGAGCCAGTAAAGGAGATCTTGCGGAGGCGGTCGTCCTTGATCAACGGGCCCGTGACGTCGCCTGCGGTGGAGGTCTGGATGACGTTAAGGACACCCGCGGGCAGCCCGGCTTCCTGCATGACCTGGGCGAACAACAAGCTGGTCAAAGGGGTCAGGTTGGCTGGCTTGAGCACCATAGTGCAGCCGGCCGCGACAGCGGGGGCGATCTTACGGGTGGCCATGGCCAGCGGGAAGTTCCACGGCGTGATCAGCAGGCAGGGGCCAACCGGCTTCTTCTGGACCAGCAGGCGGTTCTTGCCATCTGGAGCCGCAGAATACCGGCCGGACACACGCACAGCTTCCTCAGAGAACCAGCGAAGGAACTCCGCCCCATAAGTCACCTCACCGCGGGCTTCGGCGAGCGGTTTGCCCATCTCCAGAGTCATCAAAAGGGCGAAGTCCTCGGCGCGTTCGGTCACGAGCTCGAACGCGCGGCGCAGGATCTCGCCGCGTTCACGTGGAGCGGTGCATGCCCACGCAGCTTGTGCCGCAGCGGCAGCATCGAGAGCGGCAGCACCGTCCTCGGCACCGGCATCGGCGATGCTCAGCAGCACCTTCCCGGTGGCGGGATCCTCGACGTCGAACGTCCTGCCCGAAGCGGCAGGGCGCCAGAGCCCATCGATCAACAGGCCAGTTGGGACATCCTCCAGGAGCGCGATTTCGTTCAGGGCGGGGCTTGGCATGGTTTGTACTCCATTCGAAGTTATTTAGTAGGGGAGAAAACGTGGGCATTGCGCAGCCAGTCTGCTGGCTTCCTTTGGCCAAGTCATGGCTATCGCAGACTTAGCACCGGATTATTAGCGTGTGGTCTTTTCGAAGCGGATGGTGACGGCTTTGTAGCCGGGGGTATTGGATTCGCGGGCGACGAGGTCCTTGTGGACGAGGACGTTGGCTTCCGGGTAGTAGGCGGCAGCGCAGCCTTTGGCTGTGGGGTAGGCGATGAGGCGGAAGTCCTCGGCGCGGCGCTCGTCACCATTGAAGGTAGAGATGACGTCGATGAGTTCACGGTCGGCAAAGCCCAGGGTTTCCAGGTCGTCGGGGTGGACGAGGACGACCTTGCGGGCGTTGGAGATGCCGCGGTAGCGGTCGTCGAGGCCGTAGATGGTGGTGTTGTATTGGTCGTGGCTGCGTAGCGTCTGCAGGATCAGGTGCCCTTCCGGGGCTTGGAGGTATTCCAACGGGCTGACGGTAAAGCGGGCCTTGCCGATATCGGTCGCGAAGGTGCGGGTGTCCCTGGGCGGACTGGGCAGGACGAAGCCGTTCTTGGCGCGCACGCGCCGGTTGTAGTCCTCGAATCCCGGGATCACCCGGGAGATGTGGTAACGGATCACGTCGTAGTCCTCAGCCATCGCACGCCAGTCGATCAAGTGGTCCTCGCCAAGGGAGGCCTGGGCCATGCGGGCCACGATGACAGGTTCTGCCAGCAGATGTTGGGAGATCGGCTTAAGGCGCCCCTGGGAGGAGTGGACCACGGACATGGAGTCCTCGATGGAAACGAACTGGCGTCCGCCCGCGTGCTTGTCGTCGACGTCGGTTCGGCCAAGGGTGGGCAGGATCAGCGAGGTTTGTCCGTGAGCGACGTGCGAGAGGTTCGGCTTGGTGGACACGTGCACGGTCAGTCCGGTGCGCTTCAGGCCCGCCCGGGTGTTGGCTGTGTCGGAGGCGGCGGACAGGAAGTTCCCGCCCATCGAGACAAACACGTCGACTTCCCCGGCCTCGAGGGCGTGCTGTGTTTCGACTGATTCGTATCCGTGCTCTCGGGGCATCGGGAGGCCGAATTCGGCCTCGAGCGATGCAATGAATTCTTCGGCTGGTTTCTCCCAGATGCCCATGGTGCGGTCGCCTTGGACGTTCGAATGTCCCCGCACAGGGCAGGCTCCGGCACCGGGTTTGCCGAAGTTCCCCTGCACGAGCAGCAGGTTGATGACCTCCTTGAGCGTGTTGACTGAGTGTGGTTGTTGCGTCAGCCCGAGCGCCCAGCAGATGATGGTCGCCTTGGATGCGATCATCATTTCTGCGACTTTCTCTATCTGGGCCCGCATCAGCCCGGTCGCGGCCTCGGTCACGGCCCAGTCAATATTGGCGCGGGCTGCACGGTACTCGGCGTATCCGGTGGTCTGCGCGGCGACGAAGTCATGGTCGACGACATTGCCAGGGTTGCGGTCTTCGGCCTCGAGCAGCAGGTGACCGAGGCCTTGGAGCAGGGCCAAGTCGCCGCCGACTTTGATCTGGAGGAACTCGTCGGCGATTGACACGCCGTTCCCCACGACGCCCGCGACCGTCTGGGGGTCTTTGAAGTTCAGCAGCCCGGCCTCCGGTAGTGGGTTCACGGCGACGACTTTCCCGCCGTGTTCCTTGCACTCGGCCAGTGCCGAGAGCATACGGGGGTGATTGGTGCCGGGGTTCTGGCCGATGACCAGGACAAGCTCGGAGTTGTGGATGTCTTCCAGGGAGACAGTTCCCTTCCCGACTCCGATTGTGGGGTTCAGTGCGAATCCGGACGATTCGTGGCACATGTTTGAGCAGTCCGGGAGGTTGTTGGTGCCGAGGCTGCGGGCAAAGAGCTGGTACAGGAATGCTGTCTCATTCGCCGTTCGTCCCGAGGTGTAGAACACGCATCGGTCCGGGGTTGTGGCGTTAATGTGCTCGCCGATCAGGGCGAATGCGTCCTTCCAGGAGATCGGGGAGTAGTGCGTCTGGCCGGGGCGGATTACGACCGGCTCGGTGATCCTGCCTCGGCTTCCCAGCCAGAACTCACTCTTGTCTTCCAGATCCGCGATGGAGTGTTCCGCCCAGAATTCGGGGGTTACGGTACGGACGGTGGTTTCCTCCGCGATCGCTTTCGCGCCGTTCTCGCAGAACTCCGCCGGTTTCCTCTTCCCCGTGATGGATTCCGGCCATGCGCATCCGGGGCAGTCAAAGCCGTCCCGCTGGTTGATTCTGAGCATCGAGCGCACGGTTCGACCGAGCCCGGCCTGTGAAAGACCCCGCTCCAACGCGACGGTCACCGCCTTGACGCCCGCTGCGGCGGTCTTCGGCGGATAAACCTCGAGGGCTTCCTCTTCGATGTCGTTTATGTCAGGTTTCCGGGCAAACATGGGAAGACTTCTCATGGCAGGGCTGGGGCGAGGTCAGCTGCAACAGACAGAGTATGCTCTGACTCCTGTTCGGGGCGGATCCAGATCTCCAGGTCGTTGTCGCCGGAAGGCACATAAACACGGGTGTCGATGCCCTGGGCGGCCAGCCAGAATCCTGTGCCGTCGGGCATGACCGCTTCGACCGCTCCGACCCGTAAGGTTCTTCCGTGTCGGCGCAGTTCGATGAGGTCACCTGTCGCTGGCACCGGGGGCGTGCAGTGGTCCGATGGTTCGTTAATTTTCTGGTGGGCCGGTTCCATGGTGCTTCCTTTCCGGGTGTTGGTCCTGTTAGAGGGCTGCGTCGAGTACGAGACCGAGCCAGTCGACGCGGTTGCTGAAGCGGCTGACCTTGGCCGGGTGAGTCCAACGGTATGAAACATGTTCCTCGTTGAGGCGGAGTCGGCGCCGGGAGGTGACCGCCTTGAATGTATGCACGAGCCATGGGCGGCCGGTGGGGTCGGTGAGGGCGAGCGAGGCCCGGCTTTCTAGGCAGGAAAGCTCCATGGGTCCCAGACCGGCTTCCTCGTGGAGCTCCATGAGTGCCTGCTGCTCTGGGGAAGCTCCGGGTTCGAGGTATCCAGTGACGCAGTGCCAGCGATTCTGGTCATGCCCGACGGTCTTGCTCCTTTTCAGCAGGGCGATACGGCCGTGATGTTCGAGGATGACTGCCACAACTTCCTGCGGGGCAGCGGGTGCCGTAGTGTTCGCGCAGGCCGTGACGTCGGGTGCGTGTGTGATGCTCATGGGTTCTTCTCTTGGGTGTGAGCCGGGTGATGGATCATGAAAATGCTGGTCGGGGTGCTGACGATGCATCGAGCGGGCGGATGGGAGATCGTCTGAATCGTTGGGTCTGAAAGGCGAGGTGAGGGACCGGCCTCCGGACCGGACCGGTCCCTCACCTCGATCGTGGCGCCCGATGGTGGCGTCTGTTGGATTTACAGGTTGTCGCGACTCCGCGCAGCCCGCGGACTGTCAGTTAGACCGGTGTTGACTCGCGTACATAGACACGCCGACCACCGACGAAGACCTGCTCGACGGCTATGTCCGTCAACTCCTGCACGTCGGTGGTTAGCGGGTTTCGGTCCAGGACGATCAGGTCGGCTAGCTTGCCCGCTTCCAGGGTGCCGCGGTTGTCCTCCTCGCCCAGGGCGTACGCGCCTCCGATCGTGTGCATTTTCAGTGCCTCATGCACGGTGATCGCCTGGTCGAGGTTGAGGGTTGAGTTGTGGAAGGTCTTCCGTCCCACGCAGCTGGCGATTGAGAGGAACGGGTTGGTTTGGCCGATCTCTGACCCCACCCACACGTCGGAGCTGCCGGACACCGGCCACCCGTCGTCGATCATGCGGCGCAACGGGAACTGGCGGTCACGTGCATACTCACCGACGTACTCGGGTAGAAATTCAGCGAAGTTTTGGATGAACACGGGCTGGGGAACCGGCACGATTCCAGCCCTTCGCCACGCATCGTTGAGGTGCTCGTAGTCGGGTACGAAGTTCCCGGCATGTTCCATCCTGATCCGTGGTTCGCCCTTGACCCCGGCCGTTTCCAGTGCCTCGCAGACATGGAGCTGGGCATGATCTCCGTTGGCGTGGATGGCCAGCTGCAGGCCGACTGCCTGGGTCCGTCGCGCCATCTGGACGATTTCTTCGGCGGAGACCGCAATCTCACCACAGTTGTGGCCGTCCCCAGTGGCGTAGGGGCGGGAGAGCGCGGCCCGGGACGCAGAGTATCCACCGTCAGCGAATGCCTTGACGCCTTGGATCCTGAGCATGTCGCTCGGGGATTTCAGCTGCGCCCAGTTTGGATAGTCGCACGCTTCATCGAGGCTCACAGTTCCCGGCGTCCACAAGTAGATGTGGATCCGGGCATGGAGCCTGTCATTAGCGATCGCGTCGTCGTAGACCCGCAGACCCTCTTCTAGGGATTCGGAGATTTCCCCGATCGTGGTCACGCCGTTGGCGGTGAAGAGATCGCGGACACCGGTCTCAACGGCGGCACGGACCTCCGATGGCCTCAGATGGGGAAGCGGGAGAAGCTTATCCATCTCGGTGATGACCCCGGTCGGACGCCCGTCCGCGTCGCGCTGGACAGACGGCTTGCCGGTCACGCTGTACTCGACCGACTGGTAGTTCTCGTCGATGCCGGCCAACTCGAGCGCCCGGCTGTTGAGGATGCTCAGATGACCTCCGGCACGGATGATCACTGCAAGGTCGGTGCTGACTGTGTCCAACTCATCGCGGGTAGGGAAGCGGCCGTCGCTGAGTTTCTGATCGAAGAACAGGTTTCCCTGCGCGATCAGCCATCCGTCCCTAGCATCGCCTCGGTGCTCACGAAGCTTCTCGAGCACCGAGGCGATGTCGGGGCATCTCGGGGCGCGCACGTCCACCATCTGGTAGGCAGCCTTCGCAGCGACTTCGGCGTGCGCGTGCGGGTCGACAAAACCAGGCATGAGAGTCCGCGCCCCGAGGTCGACGATCTCATCGCAGTGTTCCCGTGCTCTCGGGAGGCCGGCAGCGCCGATAATCTCCACGATCCGGGAGTTTTGGACCACGACGCCGCCCGGACCATCGATTTCGGTTTTACCCATCGTGAGCACATGATCAGCTTGGTAGAGAGTCGTTTTCGACATCGGTGCCTACCCGGCCCGGGTGATGTTGAGAACGGTCACACCTGCCCCGGCGAAGTTCGCCAAATCGTCCACAGACTTCTTGCCCGCCTCCGAGGCCAGTGAGTCAGCGGCCTCGAAGGCGGAATCGTAGGTCAGCCGTGCGACCACGTAATACCCCGCACCGTCCTCGGACGGCTTGCCCCAAGTGAATTCACGCAGATTGGGCAGCGCGTTCACAAGCGAGGCGTGTACGTCACGGTAGTGAGCGTCGAACTCCTGGGGCAGATCAGGGTGGTTGTACAGAACGAATACGTCGTGCATGGGGGGTTACCTTTTCAAATCGAATTTGTCGGGAAGGGCCGCGGTCCCGATGTCAATCGGGGCTCGGAAGCGTTAACTGTGCCTCGTTCACGCTGGAGGAAGCAGCCGCGCCGGCAACTGATTCGTCTGACGCCCTCTGGCCCTTCACGCTTGGACGATCCGAGGCGGTGCCACGGCCATATCCTCCGATTCCCCGCGGAGCCAGGAAGATCCGCGTGCCGAGCGTGTACACGACCCCCGAGACGACGGCGGACGGGAACGAGGCGGTGATCCACTGGAACGGTTCCTGATAGACGTACGTGACAGGGTTCAGCAGGTAGATGTACATCGCGATGCCCGCGGCGAAGCTTATGAATCCGACGATGTTGAACCCGCCCACGTAGAAGTACTTCGAGGACTTGTCCAGAACAAACAAGGAACGGACGTCATACCGCTGTTTCCGGAGCAGGAACCAGTCTGCGATCTGGATGCCGCAGATCGGGGCGAAGGCGACGCCGAGGAAGGCCAGGAACACCGAGAAGAACGACTCGGCGGAATTGGCGAACAGGGCAACGACCAGCATGGCGGGGACCGAGACAAGGAAGATGGTGGTCTTCCACGAGAATTTGTCGGCCTTGGGCAGCTGCCGGACTGCCAGGCTTGCGGCGTAGATGCCCATCATCGCGGTGCCCACGTTGGCGACCACGAGGAAAGCGAGCATGACGAAGCCGACGACGACACCGCCCTGGCTGAGCAGGAAGGCGGTCGGGTCTCCACCGGAGTTCTGAACGGCGACGCCGGTGTAGAGACCGGTGAGCGAACCCAGCCCGACGCCGAGGCCGAAGCCGATCACGATCGGCCACAGAGACGAGCGTGCGCTCGGGCTGGTGCGGACGATCGATCCGGTGTAGGCCCACCAGGACAGGTTCGAGGCGACCAGGACCTCGATCGCGCTGGCCCAGTTTCCGGCAGGGTCGCTGTACGGTGTGACGGCGACGGCGTCCAGGACGCCGTTGACGCCAACACGCTGCACGAGCAAAAGGAGGATCACAAGGCTCATGACGGCGACCATGACGGCGACTATCGGTCCGCGGCTGCGGACATACTCGGGGCCCTTGCGAATGAGCTTGAGCACGAGGAAGATCGCCAGGACGCCGATGATCGCGACAGCGGGGCCGTAGTACTGCTGGGGCATGATGCCGAAGGTGACGAGCAGGTCCGAGATGGCCCGGCCCTTGTAGATGAACAAGATGGTGCTCCAGCCCATCGCCGAGGCGTAGACGAGGATCAGGGACACGTAGGAGCCGCGGGTGCCGAGCTGGGCCCGGCTGGCCACCACTGAGTCGATGCCGTATTTCGCGCACATCGGCAGGGTCGCAAGGACCACCATGAGGATGCCGAGCAGGGAGCCGGCCAGGATGGCATAGGTGCCGGGGATGGCCTTCAGGTAGTAGGCGACGAAGCCGCCGATGGTGAAGCACCACGTGGCCATGGCGGCGGAGAAAGCGGCGAGGAAGATCGCGACTTTGCCGAAGCCGCGCTCGGATCGGAGAAGGGGCCAGCCGTTGGACTCGGCAAGTTTCGAGTTGCTCATAATGCCCCTCCGATGATGATGAGGATGATCGGAACGATGACGGTGACGATCCCGAACAACAGGTAGTCGACCTTGGTCAGCGGGACACCCTGCGCGTCGGAGCGCAGGATTTCCTCGCAGCGGGTTTCCAGCTCGGGTGGTAGTTGCTTGAACATGGTGTGCTCCGTGATTTCGAGGAGGCGGTTATGGCGTCTTGTAGGACGGGTCGACGGCGGGAATAACCTCGTGGCCGATGAGCTCGAGGGACCGCTTGATGTTCTCGTGGCCTACGCCATCGATGCGGAGAAGAACTTCGTCCACGCCCATTTGCTCCAACCGGTGGATGCGGTCGATGAAGTCGTGCGGGGTTCCGATCATGACGGAGGGAGTGTATTCACACAGCCAGTCGAGGTCGTCCTGGTGCGCGATCAGCTGTTCGAGTGTTTCGAGGTAGGTGTAGCCGGGTTGTTTTGATAGCGGGATGTAGAGGTCGAGGATGAACTTGAAGTATTCCATCGCGACATCGTGGGCGACGCGGCGCGCCTCTTCGCGGGTTTCGGCGCAGTAGGCCGTGGCCACGTATAGACCCCGGTAGTCGTTGGGCGCCACGACTGCGGAATGATCCGCGCTGTCGAACGCGGTCCGGTAACCGTCGAGGCATTCTTGGAGGTAGTCGAATCCGAAGTAGTTATCGAACGTGATCGAGCCGATGCCGCGCACGCCTGCATTGAGGTGGGACTGGACGCTTGAAGCGGCAACGGAGACCGCAGGGTGCGGCTTCGTGAACGGTTTCGGGACGATCTCGACCGGCGGGATTGTCCACACGGGGCCGTTGTGCTCCAGCTTGTCGTCGATCATCGCCTTCATTAGCACATCCATTCCGTCCTCCCACTGGGCGCGGGTCTCGGAGGGGTCGACTCCGAAGGCTCCGATGGTTGTCAGGTTGTTGGATCGGGCCGTGCATACCTCCGCACGGCCTTTGGAGACGATGTCCAGTGTCGCGAGACGCTCCGCGACGAGGATGGGGTGGTTCCACTTCAGCATCACCGATGCCATCGTGCGCAGCTTGATGCGTTCGGTGCGCATGGCGATCGCCGAGTAGAGTACCTCGGGCGCGGCGACGGAAAAGCTGGGCGGGCTGAAGTGCTGCTCAGACGTTCCCCAGGTGGAGAATCCCAGCTTGTCAGCCAAGGCAACCTCATCGATGAGCTGGTGGTAACGGTCGGCGACCGTGGTTCCGGTGAGGTCGCCTTCTTGCAATAGTCCTACTCGCATTTTCTTCCTTTCATGGTGGTTTGGGCTATGTGTTGGAGGGAATTGGATGGTGAAGTCCTGTACAGTGACCGTCATGATCGCGAGACTCACGTCGGCCGAACCGGCAGCTCAAGGCGACCAGTCCAGGCCCACTCAGATCCGGGCCGCGCAGATCGACCTGGACGACGTCGACCTCGCCGTGATCGATGAACTCCAGCAGAACGGCCGGGTCTCCTACGCGGAGGTCGCTCGTCGGATCGGTGTTACCGAGAAGACAGTTCGACGACGTGTTCTGCAGTTGATCGAAAACCGCTTCATCACGATCACGGCTGTCACTGATCCGGCCTCGTTGGGTTTTGATTTCATGGCCCTCGCGCTGGTGAGCACTGACGGTTCGCGATCCCCGGTCGAACTTGCCGCGGAGCTCGCAAGCCTGTCGGAAGCCGACTACGTAACGGTGACGACCGGGCCGTTCGCGGTCCAGGTTGAACTGATGGGGGTGTCCGCCGCCGAGATCTACGACACCGTCGACACCAAGATCCGCCCGGTCGATGGTGTCGCTTCGGTCGAGTTGCTGCCTTACCTGCGCTTGCATTACCAGCAAGCCCGGTTCTCGCATCACGGCAGGCCGGACGGGATCCGACCCCGGGAGCTGGACCACATTGACCGCGCGATCGTGAGCCACCTGGCGGTGGACGGACGCGCCCCGTTCCTTGATCTGGCCAGTGAACTTGGGGTCTCGGAGGCCAAGATCAGGTTCCGGTATGGAAAGCTCGTCGAGTCCGGCGCCGTGCGTGTCATGTGCATCGTAAACCCGCTCCGCCTGGGCTACCGGTTCACAAGTTGGGTTCTGGTAAATGTCGGTGCGACGGGACGTGCCCAGAACGTCGCTGAAGCGCTCACTTCGCTGCCCGCCGTGTCCTATGTTGCCGTGACTGCCGGTCGATGCGACGTTCTCGCCGAGGTTGTCGCCGCGACGGGCGAGGAACTGATCACGATCCTCGACGACCAGATCCGCCCGATCCCGGGCGTTGCCGGCGTCGAATCGTGGCTGTACGTGGCCTTGCATTACAAGGCCATCCGGCCCCGCCACCTGGGCGCTTCGGCTGGTCACGCCAGCGACATCCAGATCGTCTGACTCTCGAGGTACTTGGACAGTCCCTCGTAGCCGCAATCCTTGCCGATGCCTGAGCCCTTGAACCCGCCGAAGGGTGCTGCGGCGTGGTAGTCGGCGTAGGTGTTGACCCACACAAGGCCTGATTGAAGCTGGTGGGCCACATTGTGGGCCTTGCGGACGTCGTTGGTCCATACACCGGCGGTGAGACCGTAGCGGGAGTCGTTGACGCGGGGGAGGACTTCGTCGACGGAGTCGAACACCTGGACGGACAGGACGGGACCGAAGATCTCGTCGGTCACAACCTCGTCGGTGTCCGAAGGTCCTACGACGACGGTTGGCTCGAGGAAGTAGCCCTCGCGGTCGATCCGGGAACCGCCGACCGCCACCTTGGCTTCTGTCCCGTCGATCCTGTTCAGGTAGGACTCGACCTTGTCCCGGTGCTGCTGTGAGGCCAGGGGGCCCATGGTTGATGAGCGGTCCAGGCCCGGGCCAATGACCAGTGTGCGTGCGTATCGGGACACTATGTCGAGTACCTGGTCGAGGGCGGGACGCTCGACCATGAGACGCGAACCGCTGAAGCATACCTGCCCGGAGTAGAAGAAGGCCGTGGTTGCCGCCGCGGTGGCTGCGCGCTCGATGTCGGCGTCGGCGAAGATGATGTGCGGATTCTTACCGCCCAGTTCCAAGGAGATGTGCTTGAGGTTGCGGCCGGCGTCGGCGCCGAGGATGCGCCCGACCCGCTCGGAGCCGGTGAACGAGATCTTGGCGACATCAGGGTGGGAAACCAGGGCGTTACCGGCCCCGGCGCCAGTACCGGTGACAACATTGACAGTGCCTGCGGGCAGACCCGCCTCGATGGCGAGTTCTGCGAGTCTGAGTGAGGACAAGGAGGTAAGCTCCGACGGCTTCAGTACGACGGTGTTGCCGGCAGCCAGCGCGGGAGCGATTTTGATTGCGGCCTGGCACAGCGGGAAGTTCCACGGGGTGATGGCACCGACGACGCCAAGCGGAACCTTCCTGTTGTACACATGGCTGTTCGGCGTATCGACCGGAATAACGTCGCCGGCAAGCTTGGTGGGCCACCCGGCATAGTAGCGAAACTGTTCGACCGCCAGCGGTACGTCGATGGCCTCCACGTGTGAAACCGGTTTGCCGCCCTCGAGCGCGTCGTAGGCGGCGAGCTCTGCGGTGTTTTGCTCGATCAGGTCCGCGAAGCGGTGCAGCGCTGATTCCCGCTTCCCGGGAGTCAGGTTCCCCCAATCGCCCTTGAAGGCCTCAAGTGAAGAACGCACAGCGCGGTCAACAGTGTCATGGTCAGACTCTGCAATCTGCGTGATGACCCTCCCGGTCGAGGGATCGATTGAGTCGATCGTGCTCTCACCGGATTCTTCTGCGGTCCCTCCGATAAACGCGCCGTGCGGCGACGTGGCAAAGCCTCGCCCTTCGGGAGTCAACGCCGGGTCGAGATAGTGGGTGGTTGTTGTCATGGTCTGCTCCAGATCATCAGGGGGAAGCGATGTCACTGTAATTTGCATCACTGGGCTGAAGAAACGTTATACGCAACATGCATGGGTTGACAAGACCCTATTTCGTAATTCATCGTATTGCCATAGGCGGAAATCGCAATAAATCGTTCAGCGGACGATCTGAGGATGGCCTCAACGGCGATGGTCTCTCGTCCGCTGGATGTGATAGATGGCGCACCGCGCGCCGTGTGCCTGAGATTGGAGGGATCGATGCAAACCGACATCAGATCAATTGCGCCGAGTAAGGGGGCCGCCGAAATCGTGCGGCAGGTGCTTGTCAATGCGTGGAACACCGGTGACGTCAGGCTGCTCGATGAGCACCTGGCCACCGATTACGTGCGACATGGCCGGACAGAGGAGTCCGACAAGGAGCACATCAAATCAACGATAGAGATGGCCCGAGCCGCCTTTCCCGATCTCAACACCGAGGTCGTGCACCAGGTCGTCGACGGGGAAATGGTGGCAACCCACTGGCGGTGCGTCGGCACCCATGAGGGTCCTTTCTATGACCTCCCCATCACGCACCAGCAGGTCGTCATCCGAGGCATGACGTTCTCCCGGTTGAGCGGCGACAAGGTTGCCGAAGAATGGGAGTCCTGGTCAGGAACGGATTTATTCGCGAGCCTCGGCGTCGCAAACCTTTGGGAGGCATGATGAGCCAGACATTGACAGACCTGTCAACCGTTGAACCAGCACCGGAAGAAATCAGGGCATTCCACCGCAAGTTCGTCACGGGAGTAACGATAGTTACGGCTTCCGATGGCGACCAGCCACGTGGCCTTGCGCTCAACGCCTTCTCAAGTGTCACCGTCTCCCCGGCAATGGTCCTCGTGTGCGTCAACAAGACCTCATCAACCCATGACGTGCTCTTTTCGGCAAAAACATTCGCCGTCAACTTGCTCAGCCGGGACCAGCTCCATGTGGCCAAGCGCTTCGCAACCAAGTCGGACGACAAATTCAGCGGCCTTGACTGGCATATGGGTGAGCATGGCAGCCCCATCATCGAGAACAGTTGCGCCCACATGGAAGCAGAAATCAGCATGCGCGTAAGGACATCCACGCACACCGTGTTCTTCGGTCGTGTTCTCAGCGCCCAAAGCACCGACAATGCGCCCCTGGTGTATCTCGCATCGGAATTCTTCGATGGTGCGAAGCTCGAGATTCTGCACCCGTAACATGATCGGCGGCCCGGCAAGCGAACCCCGCAAGCCGGGCAAGCCGAGCCATCCGGGTGCCGCATCCACCGAACAACAGGGCTGCATCCCTAGCGCATGCTCCAAAGCCCGAGCCGAAGCCAGCGAATCTCCAGAAAGGAGCCCACATCATGGAAACCCTCATCCGCAGGTTCAGCGTCGCCGTGGTCGGCCTGTCACCGAACGCGGTGAACCGTCTGTGCAGCCCGGTCCCACCAGCCCAAATGCCTCCAGGCCAGCTCAGGTCATTCGCTTGGGAAGGCTGGTGGGCGGAATAGCCCTCCCATGCCCAAACTCGTCCCCTCAGCCCGCAGGAAACACCGGACGACTCCGCGAGGAACTGATCCCCAAAGGAGGTGATCCACGTGATGCACCACAATCTAGTAAACGCGCACCTGCGCGACGTGCACGACCTCACCGAGAAATGGCTCACAAACATCGAGCACTGTTTCCCCGACGACGCCGAAGCTGCCAAGAACAACGAACTGATCTAGTGCGGTGACGTGAAACGTTGGCGGTGTTTTTCAGGCCGGGGACTGTGGCCCCTTCGGGGCAGCTCTGGTCACGGTGGCGCGGTGATCCTACGGTTTGTAGATGGACGGGATCGGTGGTTTCACCGCACGCTACGCGAAGTTGTTGACCAGCAGTTACGACGGCGTGGACCGCATCGTGCTGAACGCCTATTACCCGCTGGGGCATAACCCCGGAGGTTTTCGGACCTGGTGGCGCAGGTGGCACGAGGACGGTGATGCCAGCCTGGACAACGCGCACCTGATGCGGCTGGCTGGACGGTTTGCCCGGCGGGTCAAGGCCTGGGGCGTCGCCAACGCCGTCCCGGTGATCTTCTGCAGGGCCGGAGAGCGTAAACACCGGCTGGCCGAGGACTACCTGGCGCAGCACACGGTCGGGGTGGGAGTCTTCATGGTCCTGGTCGCCAAGGCGCCGACGACGGTATGGAAGGTCGGCCGCTCCAGCGCGGGGGTGATCCGCAACCTGGAGAAGAAGCGGGAGTACGTCAGACACTACTCGTTCCACATCGTGGACCCGATCTGGGGGCATGTGACGATCAAGATGAGCGGCCACCCCCCGTTCGCCGCGCAGGTCATCCTCAACGGACACGAGTACGTGGCATGCACAGCGCAGGCGAACGGGCTGTCCTTCACCAAAGAGGGTAACTGTTTCACCCGTATCGATGAACCGGAGCGCCTGGCTCAGGTCGCAGACACCTTGTCCCAGCCCGGGACCGCAGGGCGCCTGAGCCAGGTCATCGACTCGTGGATCTACTCCGCGTGCCTGTGCTTCGGCCTGGACCAGTCCGACCAGGAGCGCAGCTGGTTCCGCTACGCCTACTCGGTCTACCAGGTCGAGCATTCTCGCAATCTGATCTTCGCCTCCGGCGCGATAATGGAGCGTGCTTTCGACGCCGTGGTGGACCGCACCCGGTCCCGGATCGATGTGCCCAGGCTGCGCACCCTGTTCGGCGTGGGCCAACGCCCCCGCCGGCCGGTCGGGGCGGACCTGACCATGAACCAGGCAGTCGTGATCGAGAGACCCAGGTGGAACCTCACCGTGTTCAAGGTCCACTTCGGACTGTTGACGCTGAAGAGCTACACCAAGGGCGAGCACGTCCTGCGCTTCGAGGCCATCGTGCACAACACCCGGACATTGCACACCGGCCGGGTACTGAAGAAGTTCCCCGCCATCGTCACCCGGCTCACCGGCATGGTCGACCGGTTCACCACCATGCTCGACTGCGTCGACGTTACCTTCCTGCCCGACCGCATCCTGGACCGGCTGCCGACCCCATCGCAGATCGGTGCCACCCAAGTCGGCGGCATCGATCTGAACAAGCCCCGAACCCGAGGCGCGCTGGCCGCCGTCCTGGCTTTGGCCATCGCACCCGAGGGCTTCACCGTCGCCGATCTCACCAGCCAGGTCCGATGCCGGACCGGACAAAGCGAACACGGCTACACACGGCATGCCAGAGAAACGCACCCACGACTACGTCAGGCACGGGACCACAACCCTGTTCGCAGCCCTGAACACCGCGGGCGGGTCCGTGATCTCCAGCCTGCACCGCAAACACCGGGCCGCCGAGTTCAGGAAGTTCCTCGCCAAGATCGACGCCGAGGTCCCCGAGGGCCTGGACGTGCACCTGATCTGCGACAACTACCAGACCCACAAGACTCCCGCCGTGAAGACATGGCTGCAGAACCACCCGCGTCTCCACATGCATTTCACCCCGACCTACTCGTCCTGGCTGAACCAGGTCGAGCGGTTCTTCAGCTTCGTCACCGAGGACCTGCTGCGCCGCAGCGATCACCGCAACGTCCAGGCCCTCGAAGCCGACATCCGCAAATGGGTCAGCGAATGGAACACCAACCCCACACCCTTCACCTGGACAAAGACGGCCGAACAGATCCTCGAATCAATCGGCCGACTTCTGAACCGAATTTCAGGCGCAGGACACTAGTGTCGCGTGTCGTTAATAGCTAGACGTTTGGGTGTTTGGGAGGATTGGTTATGGCCAATCGTCCTGCTGCTGCCCTGGGTCTTCGTGATGGTGATTTTGAGGCGTTGAATCGTCTGTCCAGGTCCTCGGCGGGACGGGCGGGACTCGCCCAGCGGGCGCGGATCGTGCTGCTGGCCGCGGACGGGCTGTCGAACACCGTGATCGCCGAGCGTGTCGGGGCGACACGGACGACGGTCATAGGGTGGCGCAGCCGGTACGAGTCCGCAGGGATTGCCGGGCTGCATGATCAGGACCGCCCGGGGCGTCCGCGGCGGGTGGATCACCGGGACATCGTGGCGGCGACGCTGGTGGCGCCGCCGAAGAAGTATGGTGTCACGCACTGGTCCTCGCGTCTGCTGGCCGGGCATCTGGGCATCGGGAACGCCACGGTGGCCCGGGCCTGGCGGGAGTATGGGGTGCAGCCCTGGAGGAGCGGGACGTTCAAGTTCTCCACCGATCCGGAACTCGTCGCGAAGGTCACCGACGTTGTGGGCCTGTACCTGGCGCCGCCGGAGAACGCCGTGGTGCTCTGCGTTGACGAAAAAAGCCAGATTCAGGCATTGGACCGCACGGCCCCGATGCTGCCGATGCAGCCGCACCAGATCGAGCGGCGCACGCACGACTACACCCGCCACGGCACCACTACGCTGTTCGCGGCACTCGAAACGGCCACCGGCCAGGTCACGGCTGCAGTGAAGCCCCGGCACCGGCGCCAGGAGTTCCTGTCCTTCCTGCGCCAGATTGACCGCACGTATCCCGGAAAGGAACTGCACCTGATCATGGACAACTACGCCACGCACAAGACCCCCGAAGTCAAGGCATGGCTTGCGGCCCATCCCCGCTTCACCGTCCACTTCACTCCTACCTCGGGATCCTGGCTGAATCTCGTCGAAGTCTGGTTCGGCATCATCGACCGGCAGGCCATCCGGCGCGGCGTCTTCACAAGCGTCAAAGACCTCAACCAGAAAATCCGCCAATTCATCACCGGCTGGAACGACCGATGCCACCCGTTCGTCTGGACCAAAACCCCCGAACAAATCCTCGCAAAAGCCAACCGCTTAACTACTTCAGAAACGCGACACTAGTAGCCCGAGGTCGCCGAAGTGTATCGGCGTACGAACGCGATTGTGGATGTTGTGTGAGCGTCTAATGGCTCAAAGGCTAGTTACTTGGAGATAGTGATGTGAACCACCCATTGAAGTGAGGATCATCATGACCGATTATGACGTGATTGTTATTGGAGCAGGCTTTGCAGGAAGTCTTGCCGCTCGAGACCTGAGCCTCTCCGGCTCCCGCGTGCTTCACCTCGAGGCCCGGGACCGTATTGGGGGACGTACATGGTACAAGGAGTTCGCTGACACAGGACACTCTGTTGAGTTCGGCGGTACGTGGGTGTGCCCAGACGTGCAGCCGCATGTGAAAGCGGTGAACGACCGATATGGGCTTGAACTCGTAGACAGCCCAATGCCCCAAAGCTTCGGTTACGTGCTTAACAACGAGATGTCGGCTTCACCCTTCCCCATCCCCATGACAGAGTGGTGCGACTTCGAGCGGGCGCTTACCTACATTGATACGAACGCCGCGCGTATCCGCTTTGGTGAAGAACCTCTGGGCCAAGAGGGTTTGGATGACCTGGATGTATCCTTCGAGGAGTTCTTTGATCGCAAATCCTGGCCCGTATACACGCGTGAATTCATCTTGGCGTGGGCAAGTTTTTACTTTGGCGCAAAGCCCTCCGAAGTGAGTGCATTGCACATTCTCTCCTGGGTCGCCGGATTCGAAAACAGCGCGGTGGGCTTTTTCACTGGCGTCAGCCAGAAGTACGCCCATGGAACGAAGCAAGCAATTGAGGCAATCACCGGCGAGTCCCGCGCTGAGTTGCGCCTTCAGACAGTGGTCACTGAGATCGACCATGAAGCCGACAGCGTCACCGTTCGCACCCGTGCCGGAGAGAAATTCACGGCCCGCGCGGTTATCGTTGCCACACCGATCAACACATGGTCTGACATCGAGTTCGACCCAAAGCTTGAGGGCGCATACTCTGAGATGGCTAAGGAAAAGCAAACGGGTGAGTCCACAAAGATCTGGGCCCTCGTAGGCAACCAGGAGACGCCATTCTATGGCGTTGGCTCCTCTACGAGGATAAAGTGGCTAGCCACCGAGTACCAAATTCCGCAGGGAAATCTTATGTGTGGTTTTGGCTGTGAAGAGGCGGCCCTGGACGTCGAGGATTCAGATGCTGTAGCAGCAGCCGTCAAGGAGCTGTTGCCCTCAGCTGATGTAATCGCCGTCGATGCCCACGCATGGAACCGGGACGAGTTCGCTAACGGAACCTGGATGGCCTATCGGCCCGGCCAGGTTATGGCCTACTCCCGCGGTCTCCAAGAGCCCGTCGGGCGGCTTGTCTTCGCCGGATCCGACTTGGCCTCGGGATGGGCCGGCTGGATGGACGGCGCCTTGGAGTCGGGTGACCGTGCCGCCAAGTACGTACAAACGCTCTTGACGTCGGAACTGGAAGTGAAGCCGGCATGACCGCAAGCAGGGCTCTTTACTATGCTGCAGAACTTAAAGAGCGTCTTGCAGCCCTTGAAGAGAGCCCAAGCAGCGAATATATGACCTTATGCATGGCGCTGAAGGTGGCGCTCATTACGCTCGCGGTGCCCATTCTCGCGTTGGTGATTGGATGGACAATGCTGTGACTGACACCAGCCCGGGCACCGCGGCAGCGGAGAGCGGTCTGCCTCTTCTCCCAGCTGAGCGTAAGTGGGGTTCATTGGCATTGTTTGGCAACGCGGCCTCAGCTGCGGTAGCTACTTGGTGTTTCATCATCGGAGGTCTAGTCTCAAACTATTTGCCGGCTGGTATCGGCACACTCGTCATGATCGCAGGCATGCTCATTGGCATGTTTTTTGTGATTATGGCCTGCTTGCCATCGGCTACCCGTTACGGACTGGAAGCAATTCGATCAACCCGGCCAATTCTCGGTGTTCGTGGTTCCTTGTTCACTGTGGCTTTGCTGATTACATTCACTCTCGGGTGGAATGCCATTCTTGTTATCTTCCTCGGCCGGGCTGGCGCTCAAATCTTTGTCAACAGTGGACTTGCCGGGGAATCTACACGGGGCTTCCTTGAAGTTGCTTTAGCTGTAGGTGGGTTGTTTATTGTGTGGCTCACGCTTCTCAAGGGACCAGAGACGCTGCGTAATGTGGGGCCGATCATCGCAGGGAGCGTTATCGTTCTTTCGGTAGTTGTCATGGTTCTCCTTTTCACGAAGCTCGGGGCTGACGCAATCTTCACCGCGCCAGCCCTGGCTCCCTCCGGAGACAACCTTCTCGATTACATGACGGGAATCGAGTTGCTTATTTCCACTGGCTTGTCTTGGTGGCCCTATGTTGGGGGTGTTCTGCGCAATTCAGCAGGGACCCACACAGCGATATGGCCGGCTATAAGCGGTCTCGGCGTGGCTGTGAGTGCCATCTGTTTGATCGGGCTTTACTCCTCAACCGCCATTCCGGAGTCCAAAGGTGACCCCACTAAGTTCCTGATGGAGGTTGGTGGCCTGGGGTTCGGCCTGTTAGCTCTGGCGTTCATCGTCTTGGCCAACATCGGCACGGCAATGCTGGGCATCTACGTAAGCGCCCTGGCGCTGAAACAGATCCCTGCTTTTGATCGCATCGTTCCGTGGAATGTTACGACCGCTTCTGTCCTCGCACCGGTGGGCGTCATAGTCGCCCTGTTTGCGACGCCATTCTATGACCACTTTGGCACTTTCCTTTCCTTCTCAGGTGTTGTATTTGGCCCCCTTTGCGGAGTTCAGATAGTTGACTATTTCCTTATCCGAAAACAGCAACTACACCTGAGGTCGCTCTTCACCGATGAGCCCGGTAACCGCTATTGGTTTACTGGCGGCTTCAATCTCTCGGGCTTAGTTTCGATTGGTGCAGGGGTTTGTGCTTATCTTTTACTGTTGGACCCTGTGACCTTCGCTTCTGCACCGGCATTCAAATACATCGGAGCGAGCGTCCCAGCTACGGTCGTCGCCGCTGGGTTCTACTTGATTCTGCGAAAATGGGTCTTTCGGTCGCCTGAAGAACCTGCGACTGGACGTCTAGCTCGGCAGGGAAAGTCCGCCCGGTCCGTGCGAACCGCGGTGTAGGCATGATCCAGACCAGAGCTCTGGATCATGCCTACACTGCCTGGGATACCAAATAGGAGTTTGGGAATACGGCACTTAGGGAGGCTGTCTCTCATGCCTCCCTGAACCAGACGTCCGAATATGATATCGACAGACAAGGCTTCATGCCTGTTGTTGTTTCTTAGGGGGCTGCGGCTCAGAAAACAGTAATTTCATTTTTCAAGGAGAGAATTGCAGACAACAGAATCTATAGCCGTGACGGAAGACCGTGTGGCATGGCCGGAGCTGGCTTCGGTGCCCGTTGACAACATTATAGCGGGCTTGCCAAAGGCCGCGACCGTTGTCATCACAGAGTCGCCAACATATCAATTGGGGCTATGGAAGGTGACGCCAGGTGCCTTCAGTTCAGACCACACTGGGTACGCCGAGTTCATACACGTGATCGAAGGTTCTGGTCGTCTTGTCAGTGAATTCGGTACCGTTACCGAGCTGCGACCGGGTACCACTAGCCTCATGCCCTCAGGTTGGAGGGGGCGCTGGGAGATCGACACCCCGCTGACGAAGGTCTTCACGATTATCCACAATCCTTACTGAACCGTATTACGCTTCCTGATCTGTAGCCAATCGCGTTCGCTATGGGCATCGCAGTGATTCGTCGATATGCCCGGGGCATGTGGACTTTCCGCTAACCTCCGCATTTCATGATGGTGCAGTTCCAGGGGTGTGCTCCTGACCTGACTTGGCTCATTTGTTTAGACGACCCTTCTATGGCGTCGAGTCAAGCCATGAGTGTTTGGAGTTGGCGGAAGATCTGTCTGGCGATGAAGCGTTTGAGGCAGCGGCGGATTCCCCGTGGGCTCCTGCCTTCTGCGGTGCGTCGCTCGATGTAGGCACGGGTGTCGGGGTCTGTGAGGCTTCTGGCCCGGCCGACGACGTCCAGTGCGCGGTTGAGTTGCCGGTCTCCGTTGCGGCTGAGCCGGTGCCGGTGCGTGTTGCCTGAGGATGCCGGGATGGGGCTCGCGCCGGCCAGGGCCGAGAAGGCCGCTTCCGAGCTGACACGGCCATGGTGCGAGTACGTGGCGAGGATGATCGCCGCGGTCACTGGGCCGACCCCGCGGATGTCCAGGATTCCCCGGGGCCATGAGCTGGATATGCTCGGCCAGGGCCCGCTGGTTCCCGCGGAACGTCGATCTGCACCGGGCCCGTCGTCTCCGTCAGCACGGTCTCGGCCCGTGTGCCGTTGCGCGAGTTCGCGGTGACCTTCGCCGCCGCGTCGTGCCTTTCATAACCGAGGTGCTCGGTCATTTCCTCATCGAGCGCGGTCTCGATGACGGTCTTGGTCAACTGCTTGAGCAGCCCATCAGGGCCGGTCAGCGCCAGGGCCTGTTCCCTGGCCATCCTCACCAGCTCACGGGCGGCATCGACCTCAGAAATCTCCGTCGGTTTTTCAACGGTCTTGGTACTCGGCACAGCCTCAAGTGTTCCGGCCATATCGGGCTCCTGAATGTTTCGTGGGCGGCCAGGCAGCCGGACGCCCCGGCCGGGGCGGCGGCAGGCAAATGGTTGCGGTCGGTGTGGAGATCCGCGGCGCCGGCAGCGGCAGACTGCGGATGAAGGCGATCGACGATGCCTCCTCTGCTACATTGTTCACCTTCGTGATCAATGCAGTCGCCGAAGGAGCGCGCGTGCATACCGATGCCTGGCAGGGCTACGGAAAGCTCAACGAACCTGGCTACGAACACCATCCGCTGAATCAGGCCGCCGCCCGCGCCGCGGGTCAGGACCCCGGCGAAATGCTCCCATGTGCACCGGGCCATCTCCAACCTCAACACCTGGTTGGGCGGCACCCACCGTTCCGTTTCCGGCGAACATCTGCAGATCTACCTGGACGAGTTTGTCTTCCGGTTCAATCGCCGCCACACACCCATGGCCGCCTTCCAGACACTCCTTGGCCTGGGTACCAGCGAACCGCCGACCACCTACAACCAGATATTCGAGGCCGGACCAGCGCAACACTGGCAAAGCTGAGCTAACCGGATAGGCATGACACCGTTATTTACACAGTCCCAGCTGTGGCGGCTCCCCGGGGAAAGGACGGCTCCTTCGGCCCCACCTTGTTCCTCGTTATAAATTGAGTGCCAACATTCGTCTCGCCGACCAGTCGTGGCCGCCAGTCGTCCGACATAGCATGATCTCTGAAAGCCCGACTAGGCGAATCCGCGCCTGAGCCAAAATCAATCGGAATTCGAGAACCAGCTCTCAAACGCCGCCTCTAGTGGGCCGCATGCATCTGCAGAATCTGCTCTGCCGGCGTAGTTGCATGCCGTAATATTTTCGTGCATGAAAGAGAAAGGATGTTATGCGTACCCTCATTGTTTCCGCGAATCCCGAGGCCGATTCCCTGACAAACTACGCAGTGGAACGGCTGAAGGCAGAGTTGCCGGCCGGCTCTTACGAAGTACTCGACCTTCATACGGAGAACTTCGAAGCCGACTTTACGCTCTCGGACCGGGTTGCGTATCAGACGGCTGGTAACTATCCGCCCGATCTTCGTCCGGAGCACGAGCGTCTGGAGCGGGCCACCGAACTGGTTCTGGTTTTCCCGGTTTATTGGTGGTCAGTTCCTGCGAAAATGAAAGGGTGGTTTGACCGAGTATTGGTCAACGGCTGGGCTTTCGAGTGGGAGGCTGGAGTCGGAAGTGTACCCAAAATGCAATGGCTGACCACGCATATGCTGCCGATTACCGCCACCAAGGAACGTGTGTGGCACAAGCACGGATACGACAACGCGTTGCGCACCATCATGGAGCATGGACTGGTTGAATACTGCGGCATGCAGCGCGGCGTCACAGCCTTTGTCTACGAGTCAGAAGATCCGGAGAGCGTAGGCGCTCGCGTCGATCAGGCGGTCAGCGCCATCGTTGAGTCGATCCTCAGCCGTAGTGGGGCACAAAACGTTCAAGGCTTGGCAACAGCGAGGGTCAACGGCGATGATCATAGCGTCGCCGACGAGCTGTCCGCCTCGGCCACATAGATTCAGCGGACTGATAATCCTCGGTAGCAATCCCGCTGGCACCCAGCTGCGGCATGGCCGGCCCCCGGCCGGCCATGCCGCGCACTGTCCAATTTTGAGACACATCAGTTGTTTTCCGTTCCGAAGTTCGAAACCCCGAGCGCACCATCCCCCTTGCCACCTACGGCGTTATTGCTGTGGTCGGCCAGGTTTACGGGTTCTCGCCTTGGGCTATCACGCAGGCTATCGGAGAGGGAACGGCCGTAGAAGCGACCGCCACTGACCCGACAGGGGCCGTACTCCGTACAGTCGAAAAATTCATCGGCGTTTTCGGAGTCGATGCCATCAACGTTCTGCTCGTGACGAGCCTTTTCGCATCCATCCTGTCTTGCCACAACATTCTTTCCCGGTACACATTCAACCTGGCCAACGGTGGAATCCTTCCCACCAGGCTTGGCGATGTCCACAAGAAACACAAATCCCCATTCTCACTCGGCGTAGTCGTGTTCGTGCTGATCGGAGCAGATGCCGCACTCCTCTACGCCAGGCTGGCGGGAATCTTCGGATACGCACTGCTGCTGCTGACTGCAACCAGCATCGCGGTACTGGTGTACCTCAACCGGGCTCGACCGGAAGGTCTCGGTCTGTGGCACCGCGTCATTGCACCCCTCATCGCATTGGCCGGATTGCTGCTGATCGTGGTGTTGGGCACGGTGAACATGGACGTTCTGCTCGGGGTGACGAGCGGGGAAGCGTTACTGATGCTCATCGGACTGTACGTCCTCTGGATTCTCGGGGCCATCTACGCCAGAGTGCTTAAGGTTCGGCGGCCCAGCGTGTACGCCACCATTGGGCGGCAGCGGCGAAGGCCCGCCCGTCAGATCCGAGGGATGAAGCCCCAGGCGCGATCCACCGCTGAGGTGCTGGTGATAGTTGGCCAGCACCTCAGCGGCCGTTTTTACATCTACCAGAAGTAACCAGCCCCGGTACGCCACATGTGGATCGTCTCGCACCAACACCCAGAGCATCCATAAGGTGCACCGGCGGGGAGCATCTCCAAGCGAAGCCGCACAGGGCTCGACAAGTACGAAAGAGAGTTAACCGTGACCCGTATTGGGGTCGTGGCCGAATTGGGCCGCGAGACGAGGGTGGCAGCAACGCCTACCACCGTGCAACAACTAATACAGCTGGGATACGACGTCGTCGTCGAAAAGGGCGCAGGATCCCGCGCTACGTTTTCAGACGAGGCCTACGTTGAGGCTGGCGCCGAAATTGTCGGTGCCGACGACGCCTGGGGCAGCGAGGTAGTACTTCGCATCAACCCGCCCGGCAACGATGAACTCGACCGTCTGAGCGACGGCGCCACGCTCATCGGGATGCTGAGTCCGGGGCTGCGCCCGGAGCTGGTGGACGCCCTGGCTGCACGTCCGATCACGGCGCTTGCCCTTGATGCCGTGCCACGCATTTCCCGGGCACAATCAATGGACGTGCTCAGCTCGATGGCCAACATCGCAGGGTACCGGGCCGTGATCGAGGCGGCCCATGAATTTGGGCGGTTCTTCACGGGCCAAGTCACAGCAGCGGGAATGGTTCCTCCGGCAAAAGTGCTGGTTGCGGGGGCAGGAGTTGCGGGTCTCGCGGCCATCGGGACCGCGAGCAGCCTGGGAGCCATTGTGCGGGCGACGGACCCTCGGCCCGAGGTGGCTGACCAGGTGAAGTCCATCGGCGGCACCTACCTCCAGGTCGAGGTCGGGGAGGAAATGAAATCCTCTGACGGGTACGCCAAGGCCACGTCAGAGGCGTATAACGCCAGGGCAGCTGAGATCTATGCAGAGCAGGCCCGCGAGGTTGACATCATTATTACCACGGCCCTCATTCCCGGCCGACCCGCACCTAAGCTGATCACTGCCGCGGACGTAGCCGCCATGAAACCGGGCAGCGTCATCGTCGACATGGCTGCCGGCCAAGGCGGCAACGTGGAAGGCTCCGTCGCCGGCGAACGAATGGTCACCGACAATGGGGTGGTAATCCTGGGCTACAGCGACCTCCCGGGGCGGCTGCCAGCCCAAGCATCCCAGCTATACGGAACCAACATGCTGAATCTGCTCAAGCTCCTTACACCCGAGAAGGATGGGCGGCTTCAATTTGACTTCGACGACGTGGTGCAGCGCACCGTCACGGTGGTACACCACGGCGAGAAGACCTGGCCGCCGCCCCCAGTCCACGTTTCCGCTGCGCCCGCCGCCCCTGCCGTGACAGCCAAGGTGACCACTGTCGAGGGGACAGGGAAGAAAGCGGGGCTCGGCCCCGTCGGCAGGAGCGTGTTCTTCGCGGGTGGTATCGCTGCCTTATTCGGGATCAATGCCGTAGCCCCGGCACCGTTGCCCCAGCACTTCACCGTCCTTCTGCTCGCTGTCGTGGTGGGTTTTTACGTCATTGGCAAGGTGCACCATGCTCTGCATACTCCGCTCATGTCCGTAACCAATGCCATTTCAGGGATCATCGTTGTCGGGGCCTTGCTGCAGGTCACCTCCGAAGACCCCGTGATGCAACTTCTTGCCGCTGCGGCCCTCACACTGGCGAGCATCAACATTTTTGGCGGCTTCGCCGTTACCCGGCGCATGCTCGCCATGTTCTCCCGTGGAGACGGAGCCGACAGATGATCCGCAACCTCGAAGCAGCCTCCACCCTTACCAGGAGCGTAACCGTGTCTGACGCACTCTCCGGCCCCCTGACCGCAGAATCCATCGCGGGGGCAGCCTACATTGTCGCTGCCTTGCTGTTTATCCTTAGTCTGGCTGGCCTAAGCCGGCACGAGAGAGCTCGCGCCGGCGTGCTCTACGGAGTTTCCGGAATGGTGATCGCCTTGGCGGCGACCATCTGGCTGACCCTGCAGAATGCGATGGGAGCCGGTCAGGGCAACGTGAGCCTGGTCCTCCTCTTCGCCGCGGTTCTGGTGGGTGGTGCCATCGGTCTCTGGCGCGCCCGAGTCGTGGAGATGACCGGTATGCCGGAACTCATTGCCCTGCTCCATAGCTTCGTAGGACTGGCAGCTGTGCTGGTCGGCTGGAACGGTCATTTGCTGGCTCCCGACCTGCCCGAGGATCTGCAGGCCATCCATCACGCCGAAGTCTTCATCGGTGTCTTCATCGGAGCCGTGACTTTCACTGGTTCGATCGTTGCATTCCTCAAGCTTTCGGCCCGTCTGAAGTCTTCGCCTCTGATGCTGCCGGGCAAGAACCTCTTGAACGTAGGAGCGCTGGCAGTATTCGTCTCCCTGACCATTTGGTATGTTAACGACTCTCAACTGTGGCTTCTGGTTGTTGTCACCGTGCTTGCATTGGGCCTGGGCTGGCACCTGGTCGCCTCGATCGGGGGCGGCGACATGCCTGTGGTCGTCTCCATGCTCAACAGCTACTCAGGTTGGGCAGCAGCAGCAGCTGGTTTCCTGCTCAACAATGACCTGCTCGTCATTACCGGGGCCCTGGTTGGATCCTCCGGCGCCTACCTCTCTTACATCATGTGTAAGGCCATGAACCGGTCCTTCCTCTCCGTCATCGCCGGCGGTTTTGGCGTCGAAGCGCCCAAGGGAGTCGACATCGACTTTGGGGATCATCGGGGGACAACCGCAGAAGCTACTGCCGAACTGCTCGCCAACGCGTCCAGCGTGGTCATCACCCCCGGCTATGGCATGGCCGTAGCCCAGGCGCAGTACCCCGTCGCCGAACTGACACAAAGACTTCGTGAACGAGGCGTCAATGTGCGTTTCGGCATCCACCCGGTAGCCGGGCGCCTGCCCGGGCACATGAACGTGCTGTTGGCCGAGGCCAAGGTTCCCTACGACATCGTGTTGGAAATGGACGAGATCAACGACGACCTTGCCGATGCCTCAGTCGTACTGGTTATAGGGGCCAACGATACTGTCAACCCCGCCGCTGCGGAGGATCCCGGCAGCCCCATTGCGGGCATGCCTGTGCTGCGTGTTTGGGAGGCTGAGAGCATCATCGTGTTCAAGCGATCCATGGCTGCCGGCTATGCCGGCGTCCAAAACCCACTGTTCTATCGGGAAAACGTCCAGATGCTCTTTGGTGACGCCAAAGAGCAGGTAGAAGCAATCAGTCGCGCCCTTAGCGCCGCGTACCCCCGGCAAACTGTTTCATAAAGCGCACCTCTGACCGAAATGGTCAGATATCGCTTAGAAGTAAGGGAAAGATATGCTCGGACGTCGACTTATGGCCCTAGTCACAAGCCGAGGCCTGCTCCTATCGGGAGACACGGTCCCGGTCCACGAAGTCACGGTGGAGACGGCACCGGCACGCCGCGCCTTTGGCATCGACGACTTCTGCACTTCCCCATGGATTGGTCTACATTACAAACACGAGTTCCTGCTGCACCATAGGCATGAGCTGTTGAAGAGTTCGAACTGATGAGATCTGGACCAGTCTCTGATACGGAGACGGCATTGATATGCAATGATGCGACACCCTCTGTCGCTTGCGAGCGGGATGGGACCACCGCGTTGCCACGGGTATGGGACCACGTGTAAGTGCTATTTAGCATTGGGGGTCTCCTTGTTTTTCGTCAAGGGCGGCGCGCCGGTTTTCGCTGGCGCGTTGGCGCCAGGAGGGGCCCTCGATGACGAGGGTGTGGGCGCCTTGGGTGAGCCGGTCGATGGCTGATTGGGCCAGCAGGGTGTCGCTGGTCATTCCCAGCCATTCGGCTGGTTCCCGGTTGGAGCTGATGATCGTGGACTTGCGGCGGTGGCGTTCAACGACGATTTCGTAGAAGTCGTTCGTCTCGGTGGCGTCCAGTTGCCAGCAGGCGTTCGGGACCGGGTAGACGAACCTGCGGTACGAAGCGCGGGGTTTCTTCGTCTGCTCGGACCGGGCCACGTTCCTTTCCCGGAAGATCCGCGCCAGCGAAGCAGGCGAGGGTGCGCGCATCCCCAGGGACACCATCTCGTCGTGCACGCTGATCGGCCCGTGATCCAGGCCGGAGGACTCCAGGGCCGCACGCACCTTCAACGCCTCGTTCTTCAGGTCCTCGGAGAGCCGGGGTGGAAAGATTTTGGGCGGCGTGAGCGCGGCTCCAGTGCCGCGGCTTGGCCCTCGTCACGCGCCCTGGTCCGGATCGCATAGAATATCTTGCGGGTAATGCCGTGCTCGGCGCAGAATGTGCTGACAGCGCCGCGTGGTGCGTCATCGCGCCACTGGGCGATGGCGAGGCGGATACGGGCGTTGACAGGCTCATTCTTGTTCACCCGTCATTCTTTGCCGCCGCCACGGGCCATTCAGTAAACCGTTAACACCCGGGAAGTGTCACCACCATAACCCGCGGAACTGTCACCGATGTGTTGAGGCAGAACTGTCACCGGTGTCCTGAGACATAACAGGATTAACAGGAGTTCTGCCCGATTAACAGCCACCGCGCCGCGTACCGGGCCCTCCGGCCCGACGGAAGCCGGGTTTAGGAACAGGCTCTAACTCACCTTGGTACCGCCTGACTTGAAAAATTCCGCAGCCCCAGGCTCGTCGTCGCGGGGTCACGGTCGATAACTTCATCTACAATGAGCCAGGCGGGACTCTGACGTAGCCCCAACGGACTGGTACGTACGCTCACGGTGACGGGCCGTGTTCGGCGCCAGTTGCACAGGCTGCCCGCTGCACATCGCCGACCGTGAACCGCAAACGACTTCTTTAACTCGGACTGGCCAAAATAGCCGGATCATGGGCCGCTGCGTGAGGGTCGGCCGGCAGGAATGACCATGCGTAGGCGCCGTGGGTGCGCGTTGACCGACCTGGTCCACCCGTACATGCCTGAAGGGCCAGGCAATGCGCTCACGCGCCGGCACTGACCCTTCAGAAGGTTGCTCAGTTCAGCAGCCTCCGAGGCTGTTCACAAGTCTCTTAGGCCTCTTGACGTCCTATCCGGGCGTACACCTCGGGCCTCCGCTTTCGATAGACAAGCGAAAGGGCGATGCCCGATACGAGCGCGAAATAGAACAGTGCCAGGAGGATGCCGGCCAAGACCTCGTCGCCACCGATCAAGAGGGCTACATTTTGAGTCCCAATCACGGCTACGACCGCGAAACTAATAGCCGCCAGACCGGGGGCAATGGTGCTCTTCCATACTCCAACTTGATATTGGGGGTTGCGGCGGAAGTAGACGATCACAGCAACGCTCGTGAGCAGCAGCAGCAGGATTAGTGGGTAGGCAGCTATCCCTTCAAGCACTCCGAAGAGCGAGGTTCCATCCACTCCAGCTATGGCCAGCGCCGCAATGAAGATTACGGCAACAAGACTCGTCACAAGAGAGGCGACGTGCGGGGAGCCGTGCTTACTGTGGATCTTCCTCAGGGATGAATGGAAGACGCGGTCCATACTCAAGGAATACAGGTACCTGGCGCTGATATTGTGCGTGGCAATCATGGCTGCGAAAATGCTGGTGCAAACCAGAGCCAGGACCACGTCGAATGCTATCTTGCCGAGGTAGAGTGCGACGGCCCCGGTGGCCGTCCCGCCCGGGTCTTCTGCAGACTGCGCGACGACGTTGCTTGGCCCCACTCCGTTGATAAGCGCCCAAGCACTTATTGCATACATCGACCCCATCGATAGGATCGCGATATAGGTTGCCCGTGGGATTGTGCGTTCCGGGTTGCGCGCCTCTTCGCGGAAAACCGCTGTGGCCTCAAAGCCGCCATAGCACATGACGCCCAGCAGTGCGGCCAAGCCTACGTTGCCCGAGAAGATGTTCGAGGGGAGGAAGGGTGCGACGGTCAGACCTTCAGGCCCTCCCTTTGCGAAGGAAGCTACGTCGAAGGCGACGATGATGACAACTTCGAAGATCATGAACACGGTCAAGACTTTGGCTGAGAGGGAGATCTCGACATACCCGAGCACTCCGACGATGGCGATCAAGATAAACGTGTAGACCCACCATTGGATGTCAGGTCCTGAGAAGACGTCTCGCACTAGCGATTCCAAAGACACGCCACCAAACGCGAATGCGCCTGCGAGGAAGAAGAAATAGGCCAGAAGGGCGAGGAATGAGGATCCGAGCCCAACAGGTCGGCCAAGGCCGGCCGTGATGTATGCGTAGAAGGCGCCAGGGTTAGTCAGATGCCTACCCATGCTTGTGAATCCTACGGCGAAGCAAAGTACCAACGCGCACGCTGCCAAGTAGGTGACAGGGGCCCCGAGCTGATTGCCCGAACCGATAACGAAAGGTATCAGGCCCACGAACACAGTGAGCGGCGCATTGAAGGCCAGCACTGTGAAGACAATGCCCGATGTAGTCAGATTTCCAGTGAGACGCTTCGTCGCCCCTCCCCCCGGAGGCGACTCGGGGAGTTCTTTCTGATCGTTCATAATAGTCATTTCAATTGCTCCAAGAGTTGTGCCCGGCAACCAAGAGCAGCCTGGCGAGGAGGATAATTCACCGATCCCGGCATGGCCGGACAGGACCCTGTAGCCGACGTACATCGTGGAACTCACCGCCACGCTCCTCAGGATCAGCTGATCTTCACCGTCTATAGGCGGAAACGGTGCCGCCTAGACGTCTGCCGGTTGGTCGAGTGTGTGTTGGTCTCATTGCCTAGGATTAAGGCAACTATTTTGCCCAGGGCATGCCAATAGTGAGTTTTTATAAATGTTCGATTTCGTACAGCAGTCCGAATATGGCTGGGCGCCCATCGACGGCATGGCGTTACTCAGGCCATCACCATGGGGTCTGACGGCCCAGCGACGAGACCGACCGCCTGGCCATCAGAATCGTGCGGACAGGTGGGCCGCCCAATGGCGCCCGCCTCGTGCGGCGGTACCTACATTAGACGCGTCAAAGATCTCGCTTGATGTGCACCGTCGTGCCGGTCCTATGGGAACGTTGGCCACTCCCTGGGTGGGTTAGTTCGAGCTTGGCGGGAATGAACTCCAAGCTTGGTAGGCCAGCCAGAAGGCCGAGAAGTCTGCCGAGGACGAGAGGTCCCTGCCAGTAATTCCTTTGATTTTGCCCAGCGATAAGCGTTCGTTGAGCCGCTATGGATTAGATTTCCCTGTACACGAAGGAGTGGGATTCCGCGCCCGTCGGGTTAGGTCCGTAGATGGTGACCATACGTGCGTAGACCGGCGCCCAGTACCGTCCGGTTCGGTCGGCATTAACACGGGCCGAGTCACCTGGCTTCAGGATTACTGTCTCTCCATCACTTTCTACGTGGAGCTCGCCTTCGAGCAGGTAGTTCGTTTCGGTGTGAGGATGGACGTCTTCCCACTCGCAGGCTTCTAGTTCCCACTCCGAAAGAATGAAGTCGTCCCATTGGCCGATCGGCTGGGACGTTATGAATCGGCAACGCAATCGTGGCCTGTCCGTCTTGGTGGTCATCATGGGTTTTGCCGGCCATATGTCGATCGCCTCCCCAGATGCCGCAGGCGTGGGCTGAGAGTTGGGAATGGCCATTTCTTTCACCGTTCTTTGAGTAGGGATACTCCTGTTTTTGGACACAATGTTCTTCCTCACAGCTGCATGCTGGGTTCACTCGCCTGAGTGAAAAAGTCCCGCAAACGGTCCAGGGAGTGCTGGATGCTTGACTAGCTAGAGGCGTGTCGAGGGCAACCCTTGTTGGGGGGTAAGGAGTCTACTTCACTTCGTGTGTGGCACCGCATGTATCTCCTCGTGCGCATATGCTGTGAGAACAAGAAAAGCACCTGCGAAGATACTAGCCAATTGTTCTTGGGTACGAACGACGCTGCGCGTGGTGATACTGCTGTCTGAATGCTGGGTGGCTTGCGTCACGCTCGTGTCGGCTTTGAAACTTGGCCGCGCAGATAGATTGAGGCTGAGTGAGAAGTCATTGATCTGGCATTGCGCCCGTTCTGGTTCAGTCTGCTTTCGTTGGCGCCAGGGAAGCTCAGTCTGGCTTTATGCCATTGGTCATGCTAATCCACGAGCCGGTCGAACACGCGTTTGGCCGTATGCCGCTGCTTGCGGTTCCGGCGCTGGTCCTCGCCCAACCACTGCTCAATAATGGGTTCGAACCCGGTCAACACCGAGGCCCCGCGCCGGGACAGCGGCACCGGCGGTTCCGGGGAGAAGTTCTCCTGCCCGGCGTACTTGGCCACCGAGGACCGGCTAACGCCCAACCGGCGGGCGATCTCCCGGCCCGGGACTCCCAGGGAATCCAGGGTTCTGATATTTTCTTGAACGGACATGGGTACCGTCATCTCACTTTCCAGCCCTTCCGGCGCACACGCTTGGCAATGGCAGCGCCGTAAGGAACCTATCTGGGGGTGGCGGGCCCATGTCCCTGACACTCTGGGAAGGACCCCGGCCACCGGGGGATCTCTATCTCCAGACCAGGCCCGAAACCAAGGTTTCGGGAAGAGAAACTGGCCTTATTCTTACCGCTCTTTTGGCCTGAAACGAGCCACCAACCTGGCTCTAATTCCTGGCTGAAACGGCCTGCAGACAGTCGATCACACACACCGCCGCCCCGGCCTCACCCTCGCCGACCGGCTCTTGGCCACCGTGCTGCACCACCGCCTCGGCCTGCCCCAAACCGCCGTTGCCACCCTGTTCGGCGTCCGGCCCGAGACAATCAACAAACGCATCCGCGACATCCGAGGCCTGCTGGAACAGACAGACCACGGCATCCACCCCGCCGGCCACCGCCTCCTCCACCTCGACGACCTCTACACCCTCGCCCGCACGGCAGGCATCACCATCCCCGATGCAGACATACCGACAACTTAATAATCGGCAGTCCCTAACCGAACGGCATTGGCGCGAACCCGGCGCGGGTGCTTTCCCATGTGGTCACCCACGGAGAAGTTACACGTCGGAAACATCTGCTTGACGGGAGCGAAACGCAGCCGCTGTTTACTAGCAGTTATCAACGTTTCCCCACAAGAACCTAAGGAATCCCCTATGTCCAGCACCCAAATCAACTTCCGCTACCTCAGTGAGCCCGACATGATCGAGGCCGGTGTCGGAGATCTCGTTCGCTGCACCGACGTCATGGAGGAAGCCCTTGTCCTGCTGCGCCAGGGTGACTACCGGATGGCCGGCGAAAACGGCAACTCCCACGGAGCCATGATCACCTTCCCCGCAAGCCCTGAATTTGAGGGAATGCCGAAGGATGGACCCGACCGGCGTTTCATGGCCATGCCGGCCTACCTCGGTGGCCGCTTCGGCACCTCCGGTGTGAAGTGGTACGGCTCCAACACCGAGAACCGCGCCAAGGGCCTCCCGCGCTCCATTCACGTGTTCGTCCTGAACGACCGCGACACCGGCGCACCCCTGTCGATCATGAGCGCCAACCTTCTCAGCGCCTACCGGACCGGCGCCGTCCCGGGTGTCGGCGTCAAGCACCTGGCCAAAGCAGACTCCAAGGTCGCGGCCGTCGTCGGACCGGGCGTCATCGCACGCTCCGTTCTGTCCACCACCCTGGCCTTGCGCCCCTCGATCGACACCCTCTACGTGAAGGGCCGAAGCACCGGCAGCACCCAGGCGTTCGTTGACTGGGCCCAGGCCACCTTCCCCCAGCTCACCAAGGTCGCCGCGGCCGCGACCATTGAAGACGCCATCACCGAGGCCGACGTCGTTATGGCCACCACCTCCACCGACGCCGCCGGAAGCGAAGCCTTCCCATACTTCCCCAAGCACGCCATCAAGCCCGGCGCCCTCCTGCTCCTCCCGGCCGCGGCCCGTTTCGACGATGACTTCCTCCAAGGCGACGCCCGACTGGTCATCGACGCCGAAGGCCTCTACCGTGCGTGGCTCGAAGAATACGGCCCCACCGCCTACCAGATCCTTGGCATCCCCGGATCACACTGGTTCGGACTCCTGGACGAAGGAAAGCTCCCCGCCTCCAAGATCGAAGAGATCGCCGACATCGCCACCGGCAAGCTCCCCGCCCGCCGCGACGACGAGGAAGTCATCCTCTACTCCGTCGGTGGCATGCCCATCGAAGACGTCGCCTGGGCCACAGACCTGTACCGCACGGCCGAGGAGAAGAACATCGGCACCGTCCTGAACCTCTGGGACACCCCAGCCCTCGCCTAGAGACGACAGACCCGCGTGGGGGCAGAGGTCACCTGCCCCCACGCGAACCACCGCATACCCACACCCGACGTACTGCTTCTTGAAAGGGGTTTCCCATGGATTCGGGAAATGTCGCCTGGCTGCGGATCCGGCCCGAGGACGAACTGCGCGGCATCGACCTCGCCGCCCACGCCGAAGAGGCCTACTTCATCGACGAAGAACCGGAGATGCTCGGTTCTCCGTCCCGGTCCTGATGAACATCGTCCGTTACGCCGATATCGCCGAGACCCGCTGGATCAACGGAGGCGGTACGGTCAAAGTCATCGCCTCCGGAGGCATCGGCAGGGACGGCACCGTAACCCTCGGAACCGGCAAGCGATGGGACTGGCGGCTTTCGATAGCCGATGTCGGGCAGCCCGGAGACTTCTCTCCGCTGCCCGGCGTCGGGCGCATTCTGACTGTTGTCGACGGCGGCCCGCTTCACCTCACTATTAACGGCAGATCCCAACTGGCTTCCCCCTTTCAGCCGCTGGCTTTCGACGGCAGCATGCCCACACGAGCAGCACTGCCCAAGGGCCCTGTGAAAAACCTGAACCTGATGTGCCGCCAAGGCCATGCCGGAGGCAGCGTATCCATCGCTCCGCTCCAAGAACATCTGCTGCTTCCGCACCAGGCCATCGTTCTGCTGAATGGCGTGGCCCGCGCAGGTAACAGGAAACTTCACGGCCTCGATACAATTTTCGGGTCAAGAAACGAACAGATTTTGGTGAAAGGGACCGGAACCGTCGCGCTGGTCGGTCTGTACGGGAGCAACAGCCGCTGAACCGGGTTCCTGGCCATTAGCTTCAGGGGGCGGTCACGGCCAGGAAGCGAATGGGCAATTCCACCAACCGCAGCGGACCATGCGGACCCTCACCTTCAAACACCAGTGAGTCTCCTGGGCCGAGTTCGTACTCGTAGGATCCGTGCCCATAGACCATTCGACCCTCAAGCATGTAAATGAACTCAGTGCCAGCGTGCTGGAACTGAGGAAATACATCGGAGGCGCTCGTCAGAGTCACCAGGGTCGGCCCGATGGCGCGCTCGCGACGATTCAGTGAACCTAATGAACGGTATTCATGGCCGTGCCGGGTGCCGCTCCTGACTGTGACACTGCCCTCCCCAGCCCGGGTAAGCGTGGCCTCACGTTCCGTATCGGCACCTTGGAACAGGGCTGTCACGGGAATGTTCAACCCGTTTGCCAACCGCTGAAGGGTAGTGAGCGAGGAAGAGGTGCTCGCTGACTCAATCTTGGAAATCATCGCCTTCGACAAGCCTGTCCGATTCGCCAGCTCAGCAGCCGATATCTCAGCCTCAATCCTGTGCCGCTTCACCTGAGACGCGATCACAGTCTCCAACGGTCCGAGCGCTCCTGCATCGACATCACCCACGGCGGGCACGTCGGTCTCGGCCTTTTCGGCCCGCTCCGTAGTCATGCCTCGAGTATAGGCGGGCCTCTCGTTACTCTCTGAAGAATGAAGGTCACCGCGAACTCGCGCAACGGCACACGGTCCGAGACCGTGCTGACGGAGACGACGGGCCCGGTGCAGATCGACGTTCGGCGGGACCGGGAGGGCACGTTCGAGCCGAAGATCGTCGCCAAGCGCCAGCGGCGTTTGACCGGGGTCGATGAGATGGTCCTATCGCTTTACGCCAAGGGCCTGACGACCGGGGAGATCAGCGCCCATTCGCCGAGATCTACGGCGCCTCGGTCTCCAAGGAGACGGTCTCACGGATTACCGACCGGGTGCTTGAAGATGGCCGCCTGGCAGAACCGGCCGTTGGATGAGGTCTACGCGGCGATCTTCATCGACGCCATTGTCGTCAAGGTCCGGGACGGGCAGGTCGCCAACCGGCCCGTCTACGCCGCGATCGGGGTCACCCTGGCCGGGGAGAAGGACATCCTGGGCCTGTGGGCCGGGACCAGCGGGGAGGGCGCAAAGTTCTGGATGAGCGTGCTCACCGACATCAAGAACCGCGGCGTGAAGGACAGCTTCTTCCTGGTCTGCGACGGGCTCAAGGGCCTGCCCGAGGTCGTGGGGAATGTCCGGCCGCTGACGACCGTGCAGACGTGCATCATTCACCTGATCCGCAACACGTTCCGACTGGCCTCGAAGCAGGACTGGGACGCCCTCAAACGCGACGTGAAGCCGATCCACACAGCCGTGAACGCCAATGCCGCCCGGGCAGCGTTCGAGGAGCTCACGGAGCGCTGGGGCAGGAAATACGGGGCGATCGTGCGGCTCTGGGAGAACGCGTGGGAGGAGTTCATCCCCTCCTGGACTACGACGTGGAAATCCGGCGCGTGATCTGCTCCACCAACGCCATCGAGTCGCTGAACGCCAGGTACCGGCGCGCCGTGAAGGCACGGGGTCATTTCCCGACCGAGCAGGCTGCGCTAAAGTGCCTCTATCTGGTCACCCGATCGCTCGATCCGACCGGTGCCGGCAGGACCCGATGGACAATGCGCTGGAAGCCCGCTTTGAACGCCTTCGCCATCACTTTCAGCGACCGATTCCCGGCCGCTGAAAACTACTAAAACAAACCGCCGGATACACCGTTTATGAGATAGAGTCCCGTCGCACAAGCCGATGTTCTTTCATGTGCGCTGTCGGGACGTCCGTGGCCAATTGGGTCGGTCCATCATTTCCCTTACGCAGGTTCGACGTAGCGGTTGCCTAGCCTGATGTGGGCAGCGGGATCAAGCTGCCAATGTTTCCCTTTTTACGATCAGCCCCTGGCCGCCTTCGTGGGCAGGAGGTCTCCCGGCCAACTGCGGCTGCTCACATGTACTCGACATAGAGATTGATAATAATGATAAATCCGATACTGGATTCACCTTGTCCGTAAGTACGCCTTCGACGGCACTTAGACGGCAGTATAGCCAGTGACCGACGCTTTAAGCCTCCCCACTATCCCAACCCCGAGTGCTTCTCCATAGGCTGGTGTGAAACAAACGGTTGGGAGGCGAGTGGACATGCGGGATCTGCATTCGTAGGTCACGCCAGGCCCCTAGAGATCCTCACGAATCGGCACGCCTTGGCCTATCCAAAAAGGCGGGGAATGCAAGCCGGGTGGTGAGGTCAGCCCTCGCTCCGCCCCAGAGCAAGAGGAAAAAGAACATGAATGAACAAACTGACGTCGTCGTTGTCGGTGGCGGTCTTGCGGGTCTGATCACAGCGCGTGAGCTCGGAAATCGCGGGCACAAGGTGGTTGTTCTGGAAGCCCGAGACCGGATCGGGGGCCGATTGTGGACAGACCACCGCTTGGGTCAGGACCTGGAAATGGGCGGAAACTGGATCCACTGGACCCAACCCCATGTCTGGGCAGAGATAACCCGATACGGCCTTGAAGTAACTCGTGGTCCAAGAGCCGAGGAAGTCTACTGGCTCGCAGGCGATCAAATCCGCCGCGGAACCGGAGAAGATTTCATGGACCTGATCGACCCGGGCATGACCCGTCTGCTGGAAGGCACAATGAAGTGGCTCCCTCGTCCGGACGCGCCGCTGACCAACGAGGGACTCGTCGACGCGGACCAATATAACCTTCAGGAAATGCTGGACAAGCTGGACCTCTCTGAGGACGAACGCAACGCCAACGAAGCCGCGTGGGTTGGCCATTTTAACGCGCCACTTGACCAGTGTGCTTACGTCAACGCCCTGAGATGGGCTGCGGCGACCTCCGGGCACTGGCGACTTATGCACGAGGCCACGGCAATTTTTCGCCTTAGGAACGGTAACGATGCACTACCCAAGGCCATCGCGGCGGATAGCAACGCTGACATTCGTCTCAGCAGCCCCGTTACGTCAATCAGCCACGACTGCGCGGGTGCAACCATTGCATACGGCGACGGTGAAGAGATTCAGGCCAGAAAAGTCGTCATCAGCGTCCCCCAAAACGTGCTTCACCAGCTGCAAATCGACCCGGCCCTTTCCGAAGCTAAGCTCACCCCGAGTCGGGAAGGAACCGCGTCTCAGGGCGTCAAGGCATGGATACGAGTCAAGGGCTCCATAACTCCCTTTGTTGGTTACTCCTCGCAGGACAAGCCTTTGTCTGTGATTCGCACCGAATTTGTCAGCGACAACGACGCTGTGCTTGCAGCCTTCGGTGCCGACGCCACGCGTATCGACGTCACGAACCTCGAAGAGGTCCAGCAGGCGGTTAAAGTATGGCGCAACGACCTGGAAGTCCTCGAAGTCACTGGCCACAAGTGGATGACCGATCCGTATGCTCAGGAGACCTGGCAGGTCCAGCGACCCGGCCAGCTGACGAAGTATTTGACAGGGCAGCAGGCCAGCGAAGGCGCGCTGCATTTCGCCAGTAGCGACATCGCCAATATCTGGGCTGGGTTCTTCGACGGCGCTATAGAATCCGGACTGCGAGTAAGTGGCGACATCCATGCAGAACTGAAGGAAGGCGGATCTTGACGAAGCTGGCTGCAACCGAATAACTTCGTCATCGATCCTCCTGACGCCCACACGTGCATATCGAGCTGGGCCTTCAAAGTAGCGCCGTCGGGTGAAAGCTGGCTATTTGCGCCGATCCCTTTGTTTGGACTTTATCTGTGATGTGCCGCTGTCGTCCATCGACAGTGGATCTTGCGCCTACGCTGTCGCGGGGGGATCTGAATCAATTCCAGATTGGTTCATCCCAGGTTATCGAACGGGCAGAGACCGATTATTATGTGAAGCAGACTGAGGATAAGAGGCGCGCGCAAAGGGTCCTCGTTGTCTAAGCCTTGATCCACCGATGCTGATCGGGGCGCTGTCGGCCGGTTTAAACCGAGAATGCCTGTCTTTTCGCGGAAAATGGGGTTTGTCTAGAACACCTTTTCACCGAAAAGAGAGGCATCTCGTAGGTGGTGCGACACGAAGTCGCATGCAGTAGGTGGACGCGTTGGAAGGTAAGGATCGGCGATGTTGTCGATGGCGTGATCCCGGGTGTGTGTTCGATGCCCGTCCCCTCCTTGACATGCGTCATCGGTAACGGCGGGTTGTGAAGCTCAGGGAAAAGCCGAAGCGGTGGTTGTTCCATCCAAGGACCGCAGGTGAGGGGAAGACCGGATCGGTGAACGTAAGTGAATCGCTGTTGAGACCTCGTCAAGATGAGCCTCGGATAGATGGAAGTGGTGCCGGGGTGCAGGGCTGGCTGCTGGAAAGCAGCAGGTGGCGGTCGGGCGCATTTGACCGATCGTGTGAACACCACCGCCCCGGGGTAGAGGCGGCACCCTGACCGGTCGTGTCTTGCGCATGTGGAACGTGGAAACCCCGGCGGGGTCCGGACCGGTGGTCAGGTAGGCCGACCGTAAGTAAGGAACGCTGATGTTGTCCGTCGGGAACAGGATGGCTCAAGAAGCAAATGCCGGTAGCTGAAAGGCAACAGGAAACCGAACCCGCATACCGCACCCTTCCGGCGGCGGGGTCGCATAACTGGCCGGATACCGGGCGTTGCCCGGACCCGTGAGGGTTGCTGACGCGGGCCGGGTGAGTCTTTGGAGAAAGAACGTTGGCAGTATCGGAACCTGCGGACAAGTTAGGCACCCTTGAGGTGAACGGACCGCAGGACGAGGCTCTGGACTGGGACACGATTTCGTGGCGCTCAGTTGAGGAGGACGTACGGTGTCTGCGACAGGATCTTCAAGGCGTCGCAGGATGGGAATCTCAAAAAGGTCGCAACCTGCAGAAGTTAATGCTGCGCAGCCGGTCGAACACGCTTCACAGCGTACGGCGGGTGACGCAACACAATGCTGACCGCAAGACCGCGGGCATCGATGGTGAGGTTGCCTTGACCTCGCCGGACAGGGCGGCGTTGGCGGTGGATCTCCACCGGAACACGTTCCCCTGGCAGGCCCGCCCGGTCAAGCGGGTTTACATCCCCAAAGCGGGTGGGAAACAGCGACCACTGGGAATTCCGGTGCTGCGCGACCGGGTGCAACAAGCCCGTGTTGCCAATGCGCTGGAGCCTGAGTGGGAGGCACGGTTCGAACCGCGTTCGTATGGGTTCCGGCCCGGGCGCGGCTAACGGCAGATACAACGGTGCGTGCGTTCTGGGGAAGGCGGTTCAAACGACGACTCTGACACTCGTGCTCAAGGTGGCAGATAGCGTGAGTTGGTACTCGTGTTCCGGGTTGTTGGTATTGCTGTTCCGGTGAGTTGGTACTGTCGTGGTCTGTGGGTGCTGCGCTGTGGGTGAGGCGGTGCACTGGGCGCCGCCTTTTCCTATGTGAGGAGGCAGCATGGCCGATTTCAAGGCCATCATGACCTTGGCTGTTGCTGGTCGTAGCTACGACGAGATCGTCGCGGTGGTGGGGTGTTCACGCCGTGACGTGGCCGCGGCGAAGAGG
The DNA here is from genome assembly GCF_049390645.1 of Arthrobacter sp. NyZ413. Lineage (NCBI taxonomy): Bacteria > Bacillati > Actinomycetota > Actinomycetes > Micrococcales > Micrococcaceae > Arthrobacter > Arthrobacter sp. NyZ413. The sequence continues at coordinate 114,878 of NZ_CP155435.1, read as the reverse complement.
ACGATTGCGGCTTATGGCTTTACCGCCGGACAGATCGGGGCGATGTCCCCGGAGGAGATCGCCCGGTTGTTTCCCGATGGCCGGAAGAGGGTCACGGAGTCATACGAACACCCGGATTTTGATCGGGTGATGGCTTCGATGCGGGAGAACCGGCACTTCACTCTCCAGCAGGCCTGGAGCAGGTATTTGGTCTCGAGTGCCGCGAACGGCGGGAAGAAGTACGGGTATTCGCAGTTTTGCGCCTTGTTCGCCGAGCATGCCCGGGTGACCGATGTGGTGGCGACGCTGCACCACGAACCGGGCCGGGCGATGCTGGTGGACTGGGCCGGGGACACCCTGGGGGGTTGTGGACGCGGTCACCGGGGAGGTGACCGGGGTCTATCTGTTCGTGGCGGTGCTGCCGTATTCCGGGGCGGTGTTCTGCCATGGGTACACGGACATGACATCGGCGTCCTGGATTGCTGCCCACGTGGCGGCCTTCTCGTTCTACGGCGGGGTCCCGCAGCTGGTGGTCCCCGGACAATCCGGCGACCTCGACCCACCGGCCGAAGCGGGGCGAGTCAGCCCGGGTGCTCAACGCCCGGTACCAGCAGCTGGCCGAGCACTACTCGACAGGGATCGTGCCCGCCCGGGCAAAACGCCCCCGCGACAAGGCCGCAGCCGAGTCCGCGGTGAACGTGGTGAACAAGCGGGTGATCGGCTACCTGGCCGAGGAGGTCTTCACTACGGTGCAGGCCCTGAACGCGGCGATCGGGGCCCGGCTGGTCGAGATCAACGAGCAGATTCCCCGGGCCGATGGCAGCACCCGGTGGGAGCGCTTCACCGCCGATGAGTCCGGCCTGCTCCAGGCGCTGCCGGCCGACGGGTTCGACTCGGTGGAATGGAAGCAGCTCAAGGTCGGACGGAATTACCACGTCAGCTGCGATTCCCAGCATTACTCGGTGCCCTACACCTACGCCGGGCAGCTGCTGCGGGTCCGGGTCACGTCCACGACGGTGACCGTCTTCGACGGGGACCAGGTCATTTGTGAGCATGTCCGGCGGCAGGGCCGGAAAGGCCAGTATTCGACTGATGCCGCGCATGCCCCGACCCGGCACCGGGGTATCGACGGGCTGTGGTCCAGGCGGTGGTTTACGGACCGGGCCCGGGGCTTCGGGCCAGCCACCGAGGCGGTCATCGCCGGGATCATTGACCGGCACGCCGTGGAGGCCCAAGGCTATCTGGACTGCCAGAACATCCTGGAGTCCCTGGGCAAGCGGAACAAGGCACGCCTGGAGGCCGCCTGCCAGGTCCTGCTCGACACCGGTCAGGGCCCGGGAACTTACAGCACGATCAAGCGGATCATGGCAACCATTGACTCCGACACCAAGAAACCCAGAACAATCACACCGGCGGCGGCCACCCGCAAACCCGCCGGCGGCTCCGACCCCGGCGCAGGCCTCGGGGCCGCGTTGCATGTGCGTTCGGCCGAGCATTACCGGCGCGGCGGTCAGGGGGTGCAGGACTGATGTTCACCAGCATCGATCATGAGAAGTTCAGGGCCTTGCGTATCGCGCACCTGGCCGTGCGGTTCGAGGAACTGATCACCGATGAGGCCAATGACGAGCTCACTCCCGAGCAGATCTTCCTCACCGCCGTGGACGACGCCCTCGCCCAGCGAGAGGCCCATCGGATCGAGAAGCTGATCCGGGCCGCACGGTTCCCCATCCCGCAGGCCTCGGTGGCCGAGATCAACTACCAGGAAGGACGCGGGATCACCCCGGTGCGGATGAAGCGCTACGCCGCCCACCAATGGCGCCAGGACCCCACGAACCTGATGGTCATCTCACCGACCGGCGGCGGCAAGACCTACCTGGCCTGCGCGATCGGGATCGCCGCCTGCCAAAGCGGACACACCGTCGCCTACACCCGGATGGACGACCTCGCCCGCCGGCTGGTCATCGCCCGCGGTGACGGCATCGGCCACCAGAAGCTGCTCAACGAGCTTTCGGACGTGGACCTGCTGGTCATCGATGACTTCCTCACCGTGGGCATCGACCCCGAAGCCGCCAACGACCTCTTCGCGGTCCTGGCCAACCGGGGAACACCGCCTGCCCACCCTCATCGCCTCTCAGTCCGGCCCGGCCTACTGGGTCGAGGCCCTGCCGGACCGGGTGGCCGCGGACTCGATCGTGAACCGGCTGGCCAACAATGCCCGCCAGCTCATTCGGCGACGTGGACATGCGACGACTCCGCGACGATACGGCCCGGGCCCAACCGGACCACTGGGAATAGACCCCAACCAGGACATGGTGCCGGCCCCGAGCAGACAAGCGAAGGGCCGGTACCAAGTCCCCCCAGAACCCCAGTACCAACTACCCAGACCAGCAGTTCCAACAAAAGCTATCTGCCACTCAAGGCAACAGTCCACGGTCCCGCGGACAACAAAGCTGTGCCTTCCACCACCAAACTCATTTGCAGGCTCGCCGGCACCAAGGCAAGTACGGGGACGACCGGAACACACGCTTTAAGTGTGTCCTGAGACCGCGGACGTCACCAGCGGATCCCCGCGCCGAGGTAAGGCTTCGACGGAAACTTCCATCACCAAGGCGGAGCGAAGCGCCCCTGAACAACTCATTTGTAAACCTCCGCGTAGCGGCGTGGTGGACGACCCTGGCGGCGGATGCAGGCTATGCCGGGGCTAAGTGTTCGTGCATGTAATGGGGCAAGAGTTCGTGACGGTAGTGAAGGCCGATCCAAGGGGATGAGGTAGGTTCATCGATGTTGATGGTCTGCCGATTCGGCGGCGGTTCTACCTGAGAAGGCGCACGGGTTTGAGCACGAGCAACTGATCTTCATCAGCTGCTCGTGCTCAAACGCAGTGTCTAGTTATCCTGCTGGGCAAACTCGCGAGATGTGTTGTACCTAAGCGATGCCACCAGCTATCTCACCAAGCGTTACTGGTTCGCCGTCCGCCCCGTACACCATCGCCGAGATCGAACACGAGCAGCTTGGGCTCCATGAAAGTGTCGAAGAAGTTGGTCGCAAGCTCGCGACCAACGCCGCTCTTACCAGCTCCACCAAAGGGTGCGAGCTGATCCCAGAAGTTGTTCGACTCGTTGATGTTTACCGCGCCGTGAGGCAGAGCCTCGGCCACTCGCCAAGCTGTGGCGAGGTCTTTCGTCCATAGAGATGCCACCAGGCCGAGCCCCGACGAGTTGGCGATGTCGATAGCCTCCTGTGCGTTATGGATCTTGATTACAGGAATTACTGGACCAAAAGTTTCGTGCTTCATAATGTCAGCGTCCAGTGGGACGTCAAGCAGCATGGTGGCCGGATAGAACAGGCCTTCCTCCGGACCGTGCTGGATTGCCCGGGCGCCACGGGAAACGGCGTCCGCAACATGGTTCCTGACGCGGTGCAAAGTGGTCTCGTTGCAAAGCGGACCCATATCGGTCGCGGGGTCGTGCGGGTCACCGATGTTCAGCTTCCGGATTGCCGACTCGAATTTCTCAACGAATTCGTCATAAATATCCTGGTGGACCAGGATACGCTCGGCCGAGGTACACACCTGTCCAGCCAAGTAGAAGGAGCCAGTGATAGCCCCTGCAACCGCAGCATCCACGTCTGCGTCGGCCAGGACAATCTGCGGACCGTCACCACCCAATTCGAGCAGCAGTTTCTTCAATCCTGCACGCTCGGCGATTTTCATTCCGGTGGCGGTGGAACCCGTGAAGAAAATGCCGTCGACGTCGTCACTTTCCACCAGCGCCGCACCTGCATCGCCAAGTCCCTGAATCACGTTCAGTACACCGGCAGGGACACCTGCTTGTTCAGCGAGCTCGGCTACCATAGCGCACGAGCGCGGCGCGTACTCCGAAGGCTTCCACACGACGGTGTTGCCAGCGGCCAAGGCGTGGGCGATGGCAATGGAGCTGATATCAGTCGGAAAATTGTACGGGGCGATTACTGCAACAACCCCGATGGGGCGGTGATTCAGGACCAACCTCTTGTTATTGGTCCGCTCCTGTGTAGAGGGGAAGGTCTGGCCCTTGAACCGCAAGATCTCCTCTGCCGCACGCTGATATGCAGGAGCCGTGTACTCCCACAATTCCTCGCGCGTCTCGTTGATGGTCTTACCGGTCTCCAGCGTGACCATCTGAGCAATTTCTTCTGCGTGTTCAAGGATGAGCTGGTGATAGCGGTTCAGAACTTCGACGCGTTCGACCACAGATGTTGCGGCCCACTTGGGCTGAGCCTGCTTGGCAGCGCTAACGGCCTCAGCCACATCCTCGGCGTTGCAGCGCGAAACCGTATGTACTGGGCCCTTGTGGGGCGACCGCACCTCAAAGTGGCCACCTCTTCCAGCCACCCACCTACCCCCGATAAAGGCCCCGCTCAAAGTATCAGTGGCTTGGGCGCCGCTGATTGTTTCGGTAGTCATTGTTGTATCTCCTCAAAGAGAGTGCGCGGGTCTTCTGACCCGTGACTGCGTATCTTTGACAATAATCTCTCGTCAGCACGCTATAGAAGGCGACGCAAGTATGGGTTCAACCTTGCTTCCTGTTCAACTGTATGAACGCGAACCTCATGAGTAACGAGATCACCCTTTACCCTCGTACACGAAGATGAATCCGCGGAACGATCTTGTCTTTTCGACTGCTATCCAAGCGTTGCAAGCACCAGAGATCATGGCTTACCACCCGTCTCAATCTTGCGAGGAAGCCGTGACAGAAACAGAGCAGCCGACCCATGAAGCATTCACCACTCTTTGGATGGAGCAGGCCACACGCTCTCGTTCACCCGAGACCCTAAGGTCCACCACCCAAGCTGACATCTGTGTAGTCGGCGGCGGCTACACAGGCCTCTGGACGGCTATTCATGTGAAGGAGCGTCGGCCCGAGCTCGACGTCTGCCTGGTTGAGGCAGCAGTGGCAGGCGCCGGTGCTAGCGGCGCCAACGGAGGCTTCGCGATGACATGGTGGCCAAAGTTTGCAACGCTGAAGAAGCTCTTCGGAAGCGCCGATGCCGTCTATTTGGGGCAGCTATCCGAGAAAGTGGTCCAATCCATAGGAACCTACCTTGAGAAGCATCAGATTGAGGCTGACTTCATTCCCTCAGGTTGGTTGTGGGCGGCCACCAATGCTACGCAAGTTGGCTCCTGGGACAACACGATAAGTCAACTCGCTGCTGCCCATCAAACACCTTACGCTGCGCTTCCCACCGACGAAGTTCAACGGCTAACCGGCTCTGCCGAGCACTTAGGTGGCGTAATTGAAGGCGGCGTGGCGACAATCCATCCCGGCAAGTTCGTACAGGGTTTGCTGCGACGCGCGCTGGAGCTGGGGGTACGCGTTTACGAGCTATCGCCGATGCGACGGATGGAACGCAGAGGGAGTTTCACGGAAGTGGTCACGACACAAGGACGAGTCCAAGCCACCTCAGTAGTGCTTGCTACCAATGCAGCTCTGGGCGGTATACCTGAAATTAGACGCAATCTCGTGATCGTAGGTAGCGATGTTGTAGCAACCGCACCATGCGGCGATGTACTTGCCGGCACGTCCTTTCCGAACGGCCTTGCAGTTTCGGATTCCCGCCGTCTAGTGCACTACTACCGGTCGACATCAGATGACCGATTGGTATTTGGCAAGGGCGGCGGCGGGCTCTCCTTCTGTGGCGAGATCGGAGGAGCTGCCACATCCGGGCCGAACGGGCGACACGATGCGGTCGAGTCCCATCTGCGCCGGCTGCTTCCACGGCTATCAGATGTGCCGGTAACACATCGCTGGAGCGGAAAAATCGACTACTCCGTCGACGGTCTGCCATTCGCCGGCCGACTGCGCTCAAACCCATCCGTTAGCTATATGACTGGATTCTCAGGCAACGGAGTCGGCCCGGCGTACTTGGCCGGCCAAGTGCTGGCTTCCATGGCGCTGGATTCCGACGACGATTGGAGCCGCCTCCCAATCATCCGTCGACCCAAGAGTTCCCTCCCGCCTGAACCCTTTCGGTTTGTGGGTGGCAACCTGGTCCGGGTGGCCATGGTCCGTCAGGAGAGGCTCCAAGACCAAGGCCAAAAAGTTGACGCCATCACTCGACTGATAACCGGGTTGGACCCCACGAGCTTCGTCGGCTAGTTGATATGTAGATGTTTCTTGTCAAGAGGGCAAGGGTGAGCGGTCCACGGCTGGTTTGTCGTGGACCGCTCGTTGTGTGTTCGTTCGGGGTTGGTCCTGGGTGGCTGGCGCGTCTTGATCGACTGGCGCTGTCAGACTCTCACGAAAATTAGCCAGCCACGGGTGGTGAGCGCCCGCTTTGGTGTGTTCCGGCGGTGGCTTGGTCAGGCAGGTTGGGGTGCTGGTTCCAAGGTGACGGTGTAGCCCAGGGCTTGGAGTTGATTGATGGCCCGGGCCCGTGTTTTGGCCGGCTGGAGTTTGGCAAAGTAGTCGGGGCCGGGGTCTTTGTAGAGTTCCCCGGTCGTGAGCATGTTCCAGACAGCGATGAGGATCGCGTGTTCAACGGCGACGAGGGCTTTCATGGGTCCGCGCCGTGCGGCGAGTCGTCGGTACTTTGCACCGAAATACGTCTTGCTCGATCTGGACATGGCCCACGCGACGATGCCGAGGGCTCCTTTGAGATATGGATTGCCGGGCCGGGTCTTGCTGGATTTCACGCGGCCGGCTGATTCATTGTTGCCCGGCGCCGTGCCGGCCCAGGACGCCAAGTGTCCCGCCGAGGGGAACACGGTCATGTCTGCCCCGGTTTCGGCGATGATGATTTCCGCGACGCGCTCACTGATGCCGGGGATACTGACGAGCAGGTCCCGCGCCGCGGCGGATGGTCCCAAGACCTCGCCTATCCGGGTATCGAGAGCGGCAATGGCCCGGGTGTGCCCGTCGATGATGTCCAGATGCATTTGGGTGAGGAAGGCGTGGTGGTCGTTGAACCTGCCGTTCAGCGCTTCGATCAGGGCGGGAATCTTTGTCCGCAAGCTGTATACGGCGAGGTTTGCCAGTACCGCTGGATCCCGCTCGCCCTCAATGAGGGCCCCGAGCATGGCGCGCGAGGAGACGCCGGTGAGGTCCGTGGCGACGGAGGAGAGCTTGATGCCGGTGTCTTCGAGAAGTTTTTCCACGCGCTGGATTTCACTGGCGCGTTGGCGGATGAACATTGTGCGCGTGCGGGTCAGGTCACGAAGACGGCGGATCGGCTCAGGCGGAACGAACGACGCGCGCACGAGCCCGTATGCACCCAACTGAGCCAGCCACGCCGCATCCGAGACGTCTTCACCCGGTCCCCGGAAGGCCTTGCAGCTTGGGCGGCGCAGCGACCAGACACTCGATCCCCGCATCCGCCAGGCGCCGGGCCAGCCCGAACCCGGTCGGTACGCGTGGGTCGCAGCGGCGCCCGCACGGGCGGCGCGGGCCGCGGCGGATGCGGCGCTGGCCGAGCGGATTCGGGTGCTGCAGGACCCGCGGCAGGGCGGGGACCGTGCGTACGGGGCCCGAGGATCACGAGTGATCTCAACGAGGGCGTCCCCGCCGGTGAGCGGGTCAACCACAAGCGGGTCGCCAGGGTGATGGGGGGCACCGGCTCGCCGGGATCCGGCTGTGCCGGCGGATGCGCACCACGGTCCCGGACCAGTCCGGGCGCCGATTCCCCGACCTAATCGGGCGGGACTTCACCACGGGCGAGCCGAACCGCAGGTACGTGGGCGACATCTAATGCCGACGTCGGCATTAGATGTCACAGACGAGCTTCGTACCGGGGGTATCTGAGGTGAAGTCCCGGCCGATGAGGTCCGCGAAGACCTTGTCCGGGTCCGAGGGGATGGTCGTGCGTTTGAAGGCGCGCATCCGCTTGGCCGCCCAGCCGTTCTTCGCCATGATGGCAGCGACCGTCCCCACGGAAATCGCCACACCCGTGGCGGCAAGTTTGGCGTGGACCATGCGATGGCCGAAGATCCCATCGGAGGAATCGAACATCGCCTTGACCAGTCCGGTCAGCCCCCGGTGCCGGGCAGCCGTCGGTGACTCTTCGTGGTCCAGCCACCGGTAATACGAGGCCCGCGGAACGCCCAGCCGGGCGCACATCCAGGCCACCGGAAAGTCAGCGTTCTTCTCGTGAACAAGCCGGTAGAGGTCCTCTACCGTTGTTCTTTGGCGAAGAACGCCGAACTTTTTTCAGGAAATCATTCTCCCTTTCCAGCTCCCTCAGCCGTGCCTCCACCGTCTTGTATTTCGCGGGATCCACCGGATCATCAGGCTTGCCGCCGGCACCGGCCTCTCCTTCCCGATGCAGCTGCGCCCCCGCTTTAGCGCGGCCACGGAGACCCCCAACTCGGGGGCCACCGAGGCGGGCCAACGGCCGGAGGAGATGACGAGATTCACGGCATCGGCCTTGAACTCATCGGAATAGCTGGGACGGGAAGACATGGGCACAATCCTTTCAAACTGTGTCTCACATCAGTAGTACACCTCATAACCTCTCAAAGCATTGGAATGTGTGAACTGTTGTACTACGGAACAAGTGGGTACCGGTACTTCTTCCCTAACAACTGCAGCGTACGCAGTGCTAAATGAAGTTCGGCGATGTCGTCCAGCTCATCCAGCCGCCGACCGGTAAGCTCCGAGATTCGTCGCATGCGATATACGACGGTTTGCTTGTGCACTTGCAGCATCTTGCTGGCCATCTGCCATGAGCGGTTCGCCTCGAAGAACACGTGCAGAGAATCCACTAAATCAGTGCCGTTCCGCTCATCGTAATCAATGAGAGGCCCAAGTATGGTGCGCACGACGTTTTCTGCATCGGAAATTGTGGCTGGGAGGAAAAGAGGCCGGTTCTCTCCGTAATAGACGATGCGTCCGCTCCCCGTGAATCCCGCCTCGCGCGCCCAGTTGGCTTGGCGTAGGGCATCAGCTATGCCGCTTATCCGAAGTGTCTCGTTGCTGACACCAATCCGCCCGCCATCACCGACGATCTCATTGATAGCCCGGACGACGGGGTCTGGGTCGTTTGTCACCAGGATAAGTATGTCGTCTAGGGACGCCACCAAGTAACGTGCTCGGACAGCATCTAATGCAGCCATCGCGTCGATGGACCGGACTGGCTGGGTACTGACAGCAGTTATGACCCTCCAAGGTCCACGGTTGAGTCCGAAATCCGTGAGGCGATCTCTAACGAGTTCGGAATCGACGTTTCCACCGATTAACTGAGTTATCAAGCGAGTGGAAACGGTCAGGCGCGACTCAGTTTCGGCACGAAGACGCTCGGCTTCAATCGTGACGATGGTATTAACGTGCTGAAGAACGAGGACGTCGAACGGGACCCCTGTCACGTCTGCCACCATCACCCAACCAGCATGCGTACCCACCGGCAGGATGATGAATTCATCGCCCCCGGTTTGCAGACGCGTGATTCCTGGCAAGACGGCATTTTCACGGACCCGCTCCACGATGGCGGCGACTGTCCGATCTGCCAGCGCCGACCCGGCGCTGATGATCACACGGCCTGAGGAAGCATCCACTAGATGGATCGCATGTCCCAGCTCGACGCCCACCCGTTGCAGCAGCTGCTCCCTTCTGGTTGAGTTCTGTATGGCGCTCCGGTAGGCGTCATAGACTCGCAGGACGCGGTTGAGCCTTGCTTGAACTTCGCCTTGGCCTGCCGAGACCACAACGCGTGAGAGCGCGGTAAAAGGGATCTCGTAGGCCGTTTCCAGGATAGGGAATGCCAGCTCTTCAGCTAGCGCCGCCGCTTCGGGAGTTAATGAAGGACTGTCCATGCCTTCGGCCAATACCAACCCACTGATGCCAGCTCCTGCCAGTGACCGGACGAAATCGACCTGCGTAGCTGCCGTCGCGGGGACGTTACGACCGGTGGTCATTAGCAGATCCCCCGTTCCCAGCCACTCCCACGGTCGTTCAAGCTCGCAGGAGTGAGCCCAGAGGATTTCTGATGGCAAGCCACTCTCCCCGGCAAGCAGGCGTGTCCGCAATGTGGGCACCTTGACCAGTTGACCTACCGTCATCGACATGGCTACCTACTTTCTGCGTGTCCGAGGCTCGGAGGCGCTATCACTTAGCTGCGGCACATGAGGAGACGGACGTTTCATTGTTCTTGTCAACGCCAACCGAAATTAAGGCCGTTTTTGCCGATTGAAAACAGGGCCACGGTGGGTTGTTTTATTGTGCCAGATTCTGTGGCTTGATCCGGCCCTGGAGCCGGTAGCTGTTGCCGATGAGGTTGATGACCTCGGCGTGGTGGACGATCCTGTCGATCATCGCCGCGGCGGTCGTGGCGTCGCCGAACACGTCGGCCCAGCGGCTGAATGTGAGGTTGCTCGTCAGGATCAGTGAGGCCCGCTCGTAGCGGGAGGAGACGAGCTGGAAGAACAGGTTAGCGGAGTCTTGGTCGAACGGGATGTAGCTCACTTCATCGATCTATGCGGACTTCCGCGGGCAAGAGCGGCAAACTCCGGGTAGGGTTTGTCAGTTCGGCCAGTTACACAACACTCCCCGAAGCCATTCGCGCCTTCCGCAAACAATGGCCGCGTGTGGAACTCTTGCTGAATCCGCTTACCAGCGGGGAGCAGATTGAACAGTTGCTCGACGGCGTCCTGGACCTTGGACTTTTGCGAGATCCCGGCGAGATTCCGGGGTTGAAAGTGGACCTGGTTAGCACCGAGGACCTGGTCGCAGTCCTGCCCGAAGCGCACCCCTTGGCCCTGCGCGAATCAGTTCGGCCGGCAGACCTGCAAGGTGAGCCGATGATCCTCTTCCCATATCGCCTCATGCCCGGGTTCGTGGCCAGAGTGCTTCGCCTGTTCGACGGACTGGAAGCAGCTCCGCAGGTGGTTCAGCGAGCCATCCATCAAGAGACCGTCCTCGGCTTGGTTGCTGCAGGACTGGGGGTATCGATTCTCCCCGAATCTGTACAACGCTTCCAGATGCCAGGCCTCGTATGCCGACCGATTGCCGGAAATCCCCAGACTGCCCTCTACGCGGCTCGTGGAGCGAAGCAAGCCTTAGTCATCGATCAATTTATGGAGTACTTACGGCCTCACCGGAAGTTACATGGCTGAAACCTCCGGGAGACGTGCCTGAAAGACGCCTCGTTTACTCTCAATATTCATAGTTTACTGTTGCTACGCAGATGTATGAAGGAAGTTATGAAGAAGAGAAACCCTTTGACGGCCAAGCGCTCTTTAGCCGTTCTCCTGAAGTCAAGCCTCAGAACAGGTGACCACTGCTCGAGCAGTGGGTGGTGGGCCCCGGAAGCGGACCGCGCATCCGCGCGGTTCATTAGCGAAGGAAGCGTGATGCCTGCACATCAAGGGGTGGCCGTCAACTGGTTGCGGATGGCCATGGAAGCGCCGGCACCAACCCACTAGCCCAACATCAGGTACGAAACTTGGTAGCAAGCCGGGACAGATCAGCTCTTCCGCTGTTGGAACATCGATGCGGGTCGCCCGTCGCGGTGTCGGCGACGAAGGTGGAACCGCCTCACACGTGGATGCTTAAGCGCAAGCCTGGCACAGTAAGGCCAATATGGCGACCTCTCAACGACACCGACCCTTCTGAATGCCGTCACTGACTGCGTGGCATTGGCCCATCTGCACGGGCGGGCAATGCAGCCGTCAACCTATAAAGGTAAGGGTGAGAATCTACGAGGATTCTCACCCTATACATTTGTCGGCTTACGAAGTTCGGGCTATGTCCGAAGGCATCACTCAGCCATTTAGCATGTGCTGGATAAAATTCACGGCACGGCTCACGGCGGCCTTTAAAATCTTTGGCTAAGTTGCATGGACCTCGTTGACGAGTCATCCGTATGCCGAACGCCTACGTCAGGCTGGAGCGGTACCACGGTGACAGAGCATGTCAGCTCGATCGCGTAGGGCGAGAATCAGGAGTCCAATCATTATGTCCAATCTAGTTTTGGCCGGGATGGGCCAAGATGGTCCCACGAGCAGTCCCGGACCGCGTGCCGGTGGACCGTCCACTCGCAGGTCGTTCACCCCCGCGCAGAAGCTTGAGTTGTTGGCCCAGTACGAAGAGGCCTGCACCCCCCACGGGGGCGGTGCGTTCCTGCGCGGGCAGGGGCTGTATTCCTCCAGATCACCGAGTGGCGCAAGCTGCGCCATGCGGGGGTTCTGACCGGGAAGAATCCCGGGGAAAGTGTCGGGAAGCTGTCTGCGGAGCAGGCCGAGATCGCACGGTTGCGCCGCCAGCTGGAGGTGAGTGAGAGCCGGTTGAAACGATCCGAGGCAGCCCTTGGTGTGATGGGAAAACTACACGAGTTCTTGGAGTCTCTCTCCGAGGACACGAACGACGATCCAAGCGCTGATGGGAGCCTACGGGCAGCTGGTTGACCTGGCCGTCCCGACCCGGGAAGCCGCTGCCTTGCTGGGGCTCTCCCGCACCACGATCTACCGTGAACCCGCCGCGCCGGCGGACCGGGCACCGGCGGAGCCGCCGAACAAGCTCAGCACCGCGGAGCGGGCCGAGATCCTGGCTGCCCTGAACTCAACGGAGTTCGTGGACCTGGCACCCCAGCAGGTCTACACGAAGCTGTTGGATGCGGGGATCTACTTGGGATCGGTCTCCACGTTCTACCGGGTGCTTCAGGAAACCCGCAGGTGAAGGAACGCCGGGCCCTGGCCAGGCACCCGGCCCGGGCCCTCCCCGAACTGGTCGCCACCGCCCCTGGCCAGGTGCTCTCATGGGACATCTAATGCCGACGTCGGCATTAGATGTCACAGACGAGCTTCGTACCGGGGGTATCTGAGGTGAAGTCCCGGCCGATGAGGTCCGCGAAGACCTTGTCCGGGTCCGAGGGGATGGTCGTGCGTTTGAAGGCGCGCATCCGCTTGGCCGCCCAGCCGTTCTTCGCCATGATGGCAGCGACCGTCCCCACGGAAATCGCCACACCCGTGGCGGCAAGTTTGGCGTGGACCATGCGATGGCCGAAGATCCCATCGGAGGAATCGAACATCGCCTTGACCAGTCCGGTCAGCCCCCGGTGCCGGGCAGCCGTCGGTGACTCTTCGTGGTCCAGCCACCGGTAATACGAGGCCCGCGGAACGCCCAGCCGGGCGCACATCCAGGCCACCGGAAAGTCAGCGTTCTTCTCGTGAACAAGCCGGTAGAGGTCCTCTACCGTTGTTCTTTGGCGAAGAACGCCGAACTTTTTTCAGGAAATCATTCTCCCTTTCCAGCTCCCTCAGCCGTGCCTCCACCGTCTTGTATTTCGCGGGATCCACCGGATCATCAGGCTTGCCGCCGGCACCGGCCTCTCCTTCCCGATGCAGCTGCGCCCCCGCTTTAGCGCGGCCACGGAGACCCCCAACTCGGGGGCCACCGAGGCGGGCCAACGGCCGGAGGAGATGACGAGATTCACGGCATCGGCCTTGAACTCATCGGAATAGCTGGGACGGGAAGACATGGGCACAATCCTTTCAAACTGTGTCTCACATCAGTAGTACACCTCATAACCTCTCAAAGCATTGGACTGTGTGAACTGTTGTCGCTGGGCAGGCCGCCGCACACTAGTGCGGCGGCCGTGAACCCGTTTTGGTTAGTCGGCCCGGGGGTTGTTGATGCCGATGTATTGGGTGGTGGTGTATTCGGTGATGCCTTCGGTGCCGCCTTCGCGGCCGAGGCCGGAGTGTTTGACGCCGCCGAAGGGGGCCGCGGCGTTGGAGATGACGCCGGCGTTGAAGCCGACCATGCCGAACTCGATCTGTTCGGCCACCCGGAGGAGTTTGTTGAAGTCGCGGCTGTAGAGGTAGGAGGCGAGACCGTATTCGGTGGCGTTGGCGAGCCGGATCGCGTCGGCCTCCGTGGCGAAGGTGGTGACGGGGGCGACGGGGCCGAAGATTTCCTGGCCCAGGATTTCGGCGTCGTTGGGCACGTTGGCGAGGACGGTGGGCTGGTAGAAGTACCCGGGGCCTTCGACGGGGGCGCCGCCGGTGACCACGGTGGCGCCGGCGGTGACGGCGGCCTCCACCAGGGCGTGGACGTCTTTGCGGGCGCCGCCGTCGATCAGCGGGCCCACCGTCGTGCCGGGGTCGGTGCCGCGGCCGGTGGTCAAGTTCCCCATGGCGGCGGCGAACCGGGCCGTGAATTCCTGCGCGACGGATTCGTGGACGAGGAACCGGTTGGCGGCGGTGCAGGCTTCGCCCATGTTCCGCATCTTGGCGGCCATCGCGCCCTCCACGGCAGCGTCGAGGTCTGCGTCCTCGAACACGATGAAGGGGGCGTTGCCGCCGAGTTCCATCGAGGTGCGCAGCACGTTCCGTGCGGCGTCGGCCATCAGGGCCTTGCCGACGTCGGTGGAGCCGGTGAAGGAGACCTTCCGCAGGCGGGGGTCGGCGAGCAGCGGCCCGGAAATCCCGGACGCGGAGGCGGAGGCGACGACGTTGAGGACCCCGGCGGGCAGGCCGGCCTCCATCATCACCTGGGCAAAGAGCTGGGCGGTCAGCGGGGTGAGCTTGGCCGGTTTCAGGACCATGGTGCACCCCGCGGCGACCGCGGGGGCGACCTTGCGGGTGGCCATCGCGAGCGGGAAATTCCACGGGGTGATCAGCAGGCACGGGCCGACGGGCTTGTGCTGGACCAGGATCTTGTTCTCCCCCTCGGGGGTGGTCAGGTAACGGCCGTAGTCCCGGACCGTTTCCTCGGCGAACCAGCGCAGGAACTCGGCCCCGTAGGCGACTTCGCCGCGGGCCTCGGCCAGGGGTTTGCCCATTTCCAGGGTCATCAGCAGGGCGAAGTCCTCGACCCGCTCCGTCACCAGGTCAAAGGCCCGGCGCAGGATCTCCGCCCGCACCCGGGGCGCGGTCCGCGCCCACGCGCCTGGGCGTATCGGCGGCATCCAAAGCCGCGAGGGCGTCCTGGCTCGTGGCCGAGGCCAGGGTGGCCAGCACCTCCCCGGTCGCGGGGTCGTGGACATCGAACGCGCCGCCGTCGGACGCCTTCACCCACTGCCCGTTGATCAGCAAACCGGTCGGGACCGTGGCGAGGAGCGCCGCCTCACGTATGCGTGAGACGGCAGGCGGACCTACGAGGGAAATAGTCATAGAGTTCTCCTAAAGAACGTGAATGACGGTGATGGCCTTTCAAGGAATTGACGGGCCATCACCATTTTTCGATTGATCAGTTCGATGGGCCCCGCACCGGGGACCCGACTGGACGCGTCGGTCCCGCGAGGGGGATGCACCCCACCTCAGTCAGGTTGCGCGGTCCCTGATAAAGCAGGCGATATCGTCGGCTGTTTGTTCGCCACGTTGGATTCGCCCGGCGGAGGTGAGCAGTCCATGAGCGTACCCGGAGAGGTGCTGGTACTGAACCTCGGTTCCAGCTTGGGCCAGGGCTGCGGCGTAGTTTGCACCCTCGTCGGCCAGCGGGTCATTGTCCACTGTGATGACGTACGCGGGTGGAAGCCCGGCAGGGAGCTCCGCCAGGCCGGGGCTGATATCGGGCCGCGCCCGGTCTGTTCCCTCGGGCAGGTAGTGGTCCGCGAACCAGGCGATGGTGTCCGCAACTAAGGGGAAGCCTTCAGTGACTCGGGTATATGACGGAGCAGACATAGTCAGGTCGACCATCGGGTAGATGAGGACCTGCGCCGCGATCGACCGCGGATGAGCGCTTTTGGCGTTTTCGATTGCCAGCACCGCGGCCAGCTGCCCGCCCGCGCTGTCCCCGACCAATACGGCCTTGGTTACTTCAAGGCTGTGAACCGGACCTGCGGTGAACAGCCAGTTCAGCGCAGCCCGGCTGTCCTCGATTGCCGCGGGGTATGGGTGCTCCGGGGCGAGCCGGTAGTCCACCGCTACGACCGGCAGACCCGTGACGGCTGCCAGACGCCGGCACAGCCCGTCATGGGTGGACAGGTTCCCCATGACCCACCCGCCTCCGTGGAAGAACAGCACGACGGGGGTGGGTCCTTGGAGGACCTGCGGGTCGTAGATCCGCACACCAAAGTTGTCCACGGTGACGTCCGAGACTGCTGATATCCGGTCACCGCTCAGGCCGTTTGCGGCGCACCCTCGCTCGTACAAGTCACGCACCTCGTCCACTGGGTAGGTGTGGAATGGGCGTCCACCGGAGGCCCGGAACCTTTCCAGAACGGCTGCTGCGTCCTCGGCTACGGGCCTTCCGCTGAACGGATCTTGGCTGGTCACTTACCCGGGCCGGTCTCGGCCAGCTGGAGGTAGTCCTCGAACTGGAGATCCTGTGTGTGTGCCCGGTACTCGTTGACGGTCCCGGACCAGTTGTTGATGACGCGGCCGTCCTCGTTCTTGTACCAGGAGGAGCATTCGGAGGAGAAGGCAGACTTGTCGAGCTCTTCCTGAACGTGGGCGTTGAACTTCTCGAGCACGCCGCGGTCAACTTCCAGCATCCGGCTTTCGTCGGCCGCGATGTATTCAACAGCCTGCGCGATGTAGCCGTGCTGGGCCTCCAGCATGGACACAACGGAGTTGTGGTTGAGGTTCGTGTTCGGTCCGTAGACCAGGAACAGGTTGGGGAAGTTGTCAACGGTGATGCCGAGGTATGCCTCGGGGGCGTTGCCCCACCTCTCGTCCAGGCGGAGTCCGTCGCGTCCCACGACGCGCATCGAGCCCTGGAAGGCGTGGCTCTTGAAGCCCGTGGCGTAGATGATGACGTCAAACTCGTGCTCGACGCCGTCGGCGGTACGGATGCCTCGGGGCGTAAATTCGGTGATCTTCTCGGTCACGAGGTCCACGTTGTCGCGGGTCAGTGCAGGGTAGAAATCATCGCTGCGGAGGATGCGCTTGCAGCCGAAATCGTAGTCGGGTGTGAGCTTGGCTCGCAATTCAGAGTCCGCCACCTGACTCTCGAGGTGCTGGCGGGCCTGCTGGACACCTTCCTCGGATGCGGCGGTGTGCCGGCGGGTACGTTCGAATCCGGCCTCACGGAAATCGTGGATCTCCTGGCGCTGCTGCCGGTAAAGCTCCGGGTCGGCCAGAAACGCGGCGGTCTCCTCCTCCGTGAAGACGTATTGGCCGCGGGGGAGGATGTAGTTGGCCGAACGCTGGAACACCGTGAGGTTCGAGGCGATCTTGGCAACCTCGGGCACGTACTGAACCGCGGTAGCGGCGGAACCGATGGAAGCGACCCGCTTACCGGTCAGGTCCAGGTCGTGGCGCCAGGTGGAGGAGTGGAACGCCTCTCCTTCGAAGGACTCGATGCCCGGGAAGTCCGGGATGTTTGGCTCATTCAATTGGCCCCATGCTGCCACGATGGAACGGGTCAGATACTGGGAGCCGTCGGCGGTGTGCACGGTCCAGAGGAGGCGGTCCTGGTCCCATTCGGTTGCTGTGATGTTCTGGCCGAAGCGGATGTGTTTTCCGAGGCCGAAGTCCTCCGCCATGGATCGCAGGTAACCCTGCAGTTCTTCCTGGCCGGCGAACATCCGGGAGACTTTCAGGTTGAGGAAGTAGCTGTAGCAGTAGACGAGCGCCTGGGTGTCGCATGCGGCTCCGGGGTAGGTGTTCTCCCGCCACACACCTCCGACGTCGTTGCCGCGCTCAAGGATCAGGAAGTCCTCGATGCCTTCCTGGACGAACTGGGCTCCCTGGCCCAGCCCGCCGAAGCCGGCGCCGATGACAATGGCACTGTAGATGTGGTCGTTTGTGGATGACATGGGTTCTCTCCTCAGAGCTGGAATGTCGGTTGGTCAGGAAAAGGTGATGATTTGGCGCAGGGCGTGGCCGCCGTCGAGGGTGTCCATGGCCCGGTTGATTTCGTCGAGCGGGATGGTGTCCGAGACAAGGCCCTCAACGGCCAGTTGCCCCGAGCGCCACAGTTCCTCGTAAATCGGGATGTCGTGTTCCGGAACGGCTGAGCCGAGGTAGCTGCCGACGATGGACCGCGCCTCAGCCGTCAGTGCGAGGGGGTCGATGGAGACAGGATGTCCAGGGGCCGGCAGCCCGACTGTCACGGTGATGCCGCCGGGCTTTGTCAGGGCGATAGCGGCTTCCAGTGCGCGGGGGTGTCCGGCGGCTTCAATGACAGCATCGAACTTCTCACCGCATTCCAGCGCTGCCGCCGAGGTCATGGCGTCAGTAGCGCCGAGACTCATGGCGGCTTCCAGTTTGGCTGGCAGCGTGTCAATGCCGACCACGTATTCGACTCCGGTGGCCTTGGCGGTGATGAGCGCGGCCATGCCTACCCCGCCGAGCCCGACAATGGCCACCCGGGCGGAGGGACCGGGCCTGGCGACGTTGAGGATGGCTCCGCCGCCGGTGAGCAGGGCACAGCCCAGCAGCGCAGCGATGTGCGCCGGCACGTCCGAGCCGACGGGCACCACTGAGCGGCGGGAGACCACGGCGTGCGTGGCGAATGCGGAGACTCCGAGGTGGTGGTGCACAGGCTCTCCGTCTCTGGAGAGTCTCCGGCTGCCACCGAGCAGCGTGCCTTCCGCATTGGAGGCGCTGCCCTGCCCGCACGGCGTTTTGCCGTTCGAGTGGCATCCGGCGCACTCTCCACAGCGGGGGAGGAAGGTCATCACGACGCGCTGGCCCGGTGAAATGTCATTGACGCCTTCGCCCAGTTCCTCCACGATTCCGGCGGCTTCATGGCCAAGCAGCATCGGCACCGGCCGCGGCCGGTTTCCGTTGACCACCGAAAGGTCCGAGTGGCATACCCCGGCGGCCTCTATGCGGACAAGGATCTCACCCTGTCCCGGTCCTTCCAGCTCAAGTTCGTGCACGCGGATGGGAAGCGTGTCCATATAGGGCTGGTCCGCCCCGATGGCTTCAAGCACCGCCCCGCGGATGGTCCTGGTGCGGGCGGCTGCCTTCGTGGTTGGGATTGTGTCTTCGAACGTCACGGTTGTCCTCTCAATGGTGCAGTGAAGCTGTGCAGGAGACCGTTTCTGGAGGGACCATGGAGCGCATCGAGGACCTTGTGTGGCGTGCTGCTCATCGCTCCCCCTGGATGGTGCGTTATCCACCGGGGATTCGTTCCTTCGCTAACGGGCTGTCCTATTGAGAGTAGGCAACCTGAGAACGCCAGTCACGGTGCATAACGTCGTGAGTTGGCTTTTTCTTTGTACGATTCGCCCAAACGCCGTGGTGGTAGGGCAAGAGGCGGAGTCCTCCTAGGCACTCCTGGGCACCAAGCACTTCGCGCACTGGCGGGGCTGACTCGATCCGAGGGCGGGTATGTCCCCTGCTCGTCCGGAGAAGCGGTGATTGGCCCTTGAGCTTTGGCCCCTATCCGGGGGAGCGAGCGGGAGCAGGGCCAATCTGCTGGTGATCCGGGTCTTCTCTGCGCCGAGTCGCATCCGCCGAGGTGCCAGAAGGTTGGCCGGCGCCTCGCTTTATTCTTTTTGCGGCGTCTGGGTGCGGCCTCTGAGAGCCAGCCAGAGCTGGGCTGCGACGTCGGGGTCATCCAGGTCCACACCGAGGATTTCCTTGGCCTGGGCAATCCTGTAGCGCACCGAGTTGCGGTGGACTCCGAGTTCGCGCCCGGCGGCCTCCCATTGCCCGCGGTGGGCCAGATACGCGCGGACAGTCTCGAGGAGGTGGCCCGTGTGTGCGATCAGATCGTCCACCCACTCATCGGCCGGGAGATCGAGTCCGTGGCCGACGCGTATGAACTGTCCGGGAGGGGCGGAGGCAGCCACTTCGGCGACTTGAGCCCCGATTTCGTGCAGGCGCCGAAGCGGCATGGGGCCGCCCCACGCGCCGCGGGCACCCTTGGGTAGCTTCGGATAGGGTCTCGATGCTGCCTGGAGCACGAACATGACACCTGAGCGTTCCAGCACGAGTCCGTCCGGTTGGGGCCGCGTTGCCAGCTCTTCAAGGTCTGGGAGTACCGCGACGAATGCTGTCTCGGGCAACGGATCCGAGTCCATTTGCTTGGCAAGGAGGCGCGCGGCATCATCATGTCCCTCCAGGACAAGTGCTGCGAGCATCCCTTCGGCGCGGCGCCGTTCAGCCGCCGCACGGCGTTGTCCTGCCGCTCTGGCGGCAAGGAGCGTGGACGCAGTCAGGAACAGGTGGCGCTCGGCAGCAGTAAGTTGCCCGCTACGACCCAGTGCAAGGTAGCCAGACATCGCCGGAGCGTCGGACACCGGATAGAGGGAAGCCGTACCGGATGCGAGTTGAATATTGCCTGTCGCCCCTCGGCGGGCGGCCCGCAGTCTGGCAGATTCGCCGGCCAGTTCCGCCACCAGCCCGTCTGGCAGTTCACCACCGCTGGAAGCCGACGACGGAGTCCCGTCACCTTCCGGCAGGTAGGCAACCCAGGTGCCGAGGGCACGGGAGAGCTCGCGGACGATCTCGGGCTCTGCATCCTCTTCCGCGGCGGCGCGTGTCAGCGCCACCTGAAGTCCGAGCAGAGCCGTGAGCTCGGCCTCACCGCCTTGCTTGACAAGCTCCCAGTAGGCCCGCGAGACGGCCAGGAAGGGGGACTCCCTGGGTACCGTCAGAAGGGGAAGTCCCGATTCCACACATGCCGCCCGCAGCTCGTCGGGCACCATGGCATGGCCTGAGCCCAGGCCCAAACCCAGTGCCGCAACTCCGCCCTCGACGAGTCGTTCCACGTAATTTCGGGCTGCGTCCGCCCGTGCGTCACCATCCAGGCTGGTGAGCTGCAGTCCCACGGTCAGGAGCAGTTCGCCTCCGTAAAGGAACACAGTCGGATCCTCGAGCTCGGACACATGAACGCCCGTCAGCTCAACGCGGGGGAGCGGGACCGGCCAGTAAGGCACCAGGGCAGGCTTTGCAGCCTCGACAAGCCTCGCGAGGGTGATCATGCATAAATCATAGGGTACGAGCCTTTGTACAATCCGGCTGCGGCGCTCCTCCGGAGGGATGAATCATCCAAAGACAGGAGGCTGCCCCGTCCTTATCGTGGAATTCACTACATGAGGAGGACCACTTGACCGTCACACCAGAGACCGCCCCCAGCCGCGCCACGGACCCGGCCAGCGTCACTGCAACAGCCCGCCGCCTGCTCACGGAGCTCCCCGGGCCGCGCTCCCGCGAGCTGGAAGCCGAACGCCGGAAGCACGTTACAGACGCGTTCGGCATCACCATGCCGGTGTTCATCGACCACGCGCTGGATGCGCTGCTCGTGGACGTCGATGACAACCACCTGATCGACTTCGCTTCGGGAATCGCGGTGACCAGCGTGGGCGCGGCGAACCCGAAGGTAGCCAAGCGCGCTGCCGCCCAGCTTGAGCGTTTCACGCATGCCTGCTTCATGGTCACCGAATATGCGTCCTTCGTCGAAGTCTGCAGGTGGCTCAATGAGCACACCCCCGGCGACTTCGAGAAGCGGACCGCCCTGTTCACCACCGGTGCCGAGGCTGTCGAAAACGCGGTCAAGGTCGCACGGGCAGCAACCCGGCGCCCGAACATCCTCGTCTTCGATGAGGCCTACCACGGACGCACCCAGCTCACGATGGCCATGACGGCGAAGGAGAACCCGTACCGGCTCAACTTCGGACCTTTCCCGGGTTCCGTATTCCGCGGTTCGACGGCGCCCGCGCACACCTCACCGGACGGACCAGGGGAAGCCCTCGGACGGATCGAGGCCCTCCTTGCACAGAACGGACCGGAGACTTTCGCAGCGATGGTCATCGAGCCGATCCAGGGCGAGGGCGGCTTCATCGTCCAGGCTCCGGGATTCCTCACCGGGCTGCGCGAGATCGCGACACGCCACGGCATCGTCCTGGTCATCGACGAGATCCAGTCCGGCATGGGACGCACGGGCAAGCTGTTCGCTTCCGAGCACGAGGGCATTGCAGGGGACATCACGTTGACGGCGAAGGCCCTCGGCGCCGGTTTTCCGCTCTCGGCCGCTACCGGGCGGGCCGAGCTCATGAACGCCGTTCACACCGGCGGTCTCGGCGGCACCTATGCGGGCAACCCGGTAGCCTGCGAGGCCGCACTGGCGGTATTCGAGCTCCTCGAAGAGGGCACGCTCCTTCAAAATGCCGTTAGCATCGAGACAGCAGTTCGAGAGCGCTTGGAGCCCCTGATGGCCTTGGACGGCGTCGCCGATGTTCGCGGCCAAGGCGCAATGATGGCCGTCGAGTTCCGTGACAGCACCGGACCCCGGGGAGACCTTGCCACCGCTGCCGCGAAGGCGGCCAATGCCAACGGCGTCCTCACCCTCACCTGCGGCACAAACGGAAATGTGATCCGGCTGCTCCCCCCGCTCGGAATCGAGGCCGACGTCCTCGACGAGGGACTCGCCGTGCTGGAGGCATGCATTCGCTCGGCGCTCTCATAAGTGTTCGGGAGAATGATCCGGTCGAGGTCTGCCATGCGGCCTGAAGCGGAACCCCGCGCCCCTCTCGAGGGAATTCTCGTCGCGGACTTTTCCCGCGTGCTTGCCGGACCGCTTGCAACCATGACGCTGGCCGACCTCGGCGCCCGCGTCATCAAAGTGGAGCGCCCGGAAACGGGGGACGACACCCGAAATTGGGCCCCACCGTCTTCCAAAACAGGAGCAACCTATTTCGAGAGCGTCAACCGGAACAAGGAATCCGTCACTCTGGACCTGACCGACCCTGATGATCTGGAGCTTGCCCGCGAGCTCGCACGCCGCGCGGACGTGCTGGTGGAAAACTTCAAACCCGGGGGGCTCTCAAAACTCGGTCTCGGGTATGAGTCGCTGGCGGAAGAGAACCCTGGACTCGTATACGCCTCGATCTCAGGGTTCGGCTCGGCCCTCGGCCGAGATCTGCCGGGGTACGACTTCATCGTCCAGGCCCTCGGCGGCCTCATGAGCATCACCGGCGACCCCCAGGGCGACGCCTACAAGGTGGGGGTCGCCCTGGTCGACGTCCTGACAGCGAAGGACGCGACGATCGGCATCCTCGCAGCCCTCGCCGATCGGGTTGCCTCCGGGCGGGGACGCCGGATCGAGGTAAATCTTCTCTCGAGCCTCCAAGGCGCCCTCGCCAACCAGGGACAGGCCTATCTCGGAGCGGGTGTCGTGCCCAAACGGCTGGGCAACGATCACCCCTCCATCGTCCCGTACCAGCTCCTGGCTACAGGCGGCGAACAGCTAGCCGTAGCCGTCGGTAACGACGTGCAGTTTGCCAGGTTTTGCAGGGCCATTGGTAACCCCGGGCTCTCCGCAGACCCGCGCTTCAATACCAACTCGGCGCGGGTCAAGCACCGGCGCGAGCTCATCCCGCTGCTGGAGGCGGGGCTGGCCGGGGCCGGGGCCGATGAGTGGCAGGAAAATCTGGAGGCCGTGGGTGTACCGGCCGGGCGCGTAGCCACCATCGGAGAAGGCATCGCTTACGCGGAGTCATTGGGTCTGGCGCCGACCATCCAAGTGCATGATGCGGGTGGTTCAGTCATTGGACGCCAGATCCGGCATCCCATCACCTGGACGCCCGCCCTACCGCCGCGCACCCAGGCCCCGCCCGCGCTCGGGGAACACACCGAGGACGTAGTGGACTGGCTGATGCACCCGCAAAGCAAGACATGTACCGACACCCATAAAGATCCCGCCCGTACCCCTAGTCATTCAGACCCAGGAGCGACCACATCATGACCCTAGCCCCCAGCACCGTCAACACCGAGGCAGCCACCGCCGTGGACCCCTCGGACCTCATCTCATTCGATTCCCTACTCGGCAGCGAAGAGCTCGGATTGCGCGAGCGGGTCCGGAAGTACGTACGGGAGGAAATCAAACCGAACATCTCCAAGTGGTACGAGGATGGCCGGTTCCCGCTCGAAATAGTGCCTGACCTTGCCAAGCTGGGCCTGCTCGGCATGCATCTCAAGGGCTATGGTTGCGCCGGCAGAACGGCAGTTGACTACGGGCTCGCCGCCGCGGAACTTGAGGCCGGCGACTCCGGCATCCGCACCTTCGTCTCCGTTCAGGGGTCTCTCGCGATGTCTGCAATTGCGAAGCACGGCTCCGAGGAGCAAAAACAGGAGTGGCTCCCACAAATGGCGGCCGGCCAGGCGATCGGCTGCTTCGGACTCACTGAGCCAACCGCCGGCTCCGACCCTTCCTCCATGACCACGTTCGCCCGCCGCGACGGCGGAGACTGGGTCATGAACGGCACCAAGCGCTGGATCGGTCTGGCGAACGTGGCGCAGGTGGCCGTAATTTGGGCCCAGACCGACGACGGGGTTCGTGGTTTCGTGGTCCCGACGGAAACTCCCGGCTTCACGGCCACGCCCATCGAGCCGAAGCTGTCAATGCGCGCCTCGGTGCAGTGTGAAATCAATCTGCATAACGTGCGCCTCCCCGCCGACGCAGTCCTGCCAGATGTCTCCGGCCTTAGGGGCCCGTTCACCTGCCTCAATGAGGCACGATACGGCATCGCCTGGGGCACTATGGGAGCTGCACGTGACGCGTTCGAGGACGCTCTCAGCTACTCCAAGGAGCGTCTTCAGTTCGATCGGCCGCTGGCGGGGTATCAATTGACTCAGCAGAAGCTCGTGAACATGGCGCTGGAGATCAACAAAGGGTTTCTTCTGGCCCTGCACCTGGGCCGACTCAAAGATGCCGGAAAATTGCAGAACCACCAGATCAGCGTGGGCAAGCTGAACAACTGCCGCGAGGCGATCGAGATATGCCGCGAGGCACGTACGATCCTCGGCGGCAACGGGATTACTCTCGAATACTCGCCCTTGCGCCACGCTAATAACCTCGAATCAGTGCGCACCTATGAAGGCACGGATGAAGTCCATACCCTGGTCCTCGGCCAGAAACTCACGGGCGTGGGAGCCTTCCGGTGAGTGACGCGGCCCCCGCCTCGGCAGGGGCCGCGCAGCTCGGGCGCCTCATTGGCGGTGACTGTGTCACGGGCAACGGAGGTCGCCTCATCTCTCTAAACCCCGCCAATCCGGAGGAGATCGTCGCGGAGGGAGGCTCAACGGTCACTGCGGATCTCGATCGTGCTGTCCGCGCAGCGCGCGCCTCCCAGCGGACATGGAGCAAAAACCCGATTCACGAACGCGGCGCCGTCCTGTGTCGGGCGGCCACGGCTTTGGAGTCGCAGGCCGACCTTCTGGGCCTGGAACGGAACCCTCCCGTGAGGAAGGCAAGACCCTTGCCGAGGGAACCGACGAAGTGCTGCGTGCGGCTCAGATCCTGCACTACTTCGCTATCGAAGGCGACCGGATCGAGGGGAGCACTTCGCTTCGCCTCGGTGTGGGGAACGGATCCTTATTGCGCGCAAGCCGCTCGGCGTCGTCGGAATTGTCACGCCGTTCAACTTTCCAGTAGACATCCCGGCGTGGAAGATCGCGCCCGCCCTGGTGCACGGGAACTCCGCGGCGTGAGTCCGCGGGTTCAGATTCCCACGTGCCGTTCGGCGGGACTGTCGCCCGCCACGTAATTCCCCAGGGCTTTCGTCACGTTATTCCCCAGTGCCTGGTGACATGGTAATCCTTCTTCGCAGCGGCAGGTCCAGGGGGTAGGCCCGTTTTTCGTTCCGTCTTTGCCTTCTCCGATCCGCTGGAACGGGTTCAGTTGTTGGGACGGCTGCGCGCCCGGTAAGACCCCGTCTGGATGGTGATCTGGTGGGCGTTGTTCACGAGCCGGTCCAGGAGGGACTCGGCGACGACCTGGTTCGGGAACAGGGGGTACCACTGTTCGGGTGCCCGGTTGGTAGTGACGATGATCGAGCGGGCCGGGCGTTCGTTGACGATCTCGTAAAGATCATCTCCCTGGGCGGGGGTGAACTCGCGCATCGCGAAGTCGTCAAGGATCAGCAGGTCGGGTTTAGTGTAGGCACGCAGGCGCCTGGGCCAGCTCCCGTCGGCGTGCCCGCCGGCGAGATCGGCAAGGACCCGGGAGGTAGGGGCAAACCGGACGGTGTGCCCTGACCGGAGGGCCTGATGCCCGAACGCGGTAGCGATGTGGGTCTTGCCGGTGCCGACCGGGCCGCTGATGATCACGTGCTGGCCGGTGCGGACCCATTCGGTGTTGGCAAGGTCGCGGATGCGGGCGGCGGGAATGCCGGGGTCCGCGGTGAAGTCGAAGTTCTCGATCCTTCCGTCGGATTCGAACTTCGCGGCCCTCGTGCGCCGCTCCAGGGCCGCGGAGTCGCGGCGGTTGATCTCGTCCAGGCACAGAGACTGGAGGAAGTCCAGGAACCCGAGCTGGCCGTCGGCGGCCTGGGCGAGACGGTTCTCGAGGGAGTCGAGCATCCCGGACAGGCGCAGGGCTCGCAGGGACGCGGCGAGCTGGGTGCGGTCGGCACCGACAGGTCCCGGGCCGGTACTGGTCGTGATGGTCATGGTGGTCTCCTTGTTCTTCGGCCGCGGTCAGCTGGCGGTGAAGGCGCCGGGGCCGCGGAGGTAGGCCCCTGCGCCGTTGTCGCCGTTGGGTCGTACGGGCAGGACGGTGACTCCGGCGGCGAGCAGTCCCCTGACGGTTTTCAGGGTCGGGTCCCCGGCCGCTGCCGCTGCCGCGCAGGCGGTCTCCACCGCCTCGGGGCGGTGCGTGCGCACGAGCCGGATGATGCCCTGCGCGGCACGGATCCGGTGGACCAACGGTTCCTCCAGCAGGCCTTCGATGAGTGCCGCGGCGGCGGGGCCGATCAGGGACGCGTTCTCGCGGCACCATGCCGCGTCGCGGGTGAAGAACCCTGCCGCTGCCGGCGGGTAGTCGGACAGGTCGGTCTGGCGTCCCTTGACGATCCTGGGGTGGACCTTCACGATCGCCCCGTCGAGATGGAACTCGACCATCGCCGCGCTGACCCGCACGTCCAGACGGACCCCGACGAGCTGATACGGGACCGAATAGAGCACGCCCTTGACCGAGGCGTGGCAGTCCGACCCGACCGTCGCGGTGCGCCATTCGGCCGGTTCAAGCCTCCTGGCCGGCAAAGGAACCAGGGCCGGACGCTCCACGGCGGTGAAGACCTCCCAGACTGTCTGCCCGGCCAAGGCACGCGGCTTGCGGGCACCGGCGACCACCTTGCACCACCGCTCGGCCTCGGCGCGCATCTGCCCCAGCGAGGTGAAGGACCGCCCGGCCCAGAACGACCCGCGCACGTACTGGACCATCCGCTCCACGTGCGGTTTGTCCTTGGGCTTGTTACCCCGCGCAGGATCGATCAACGCCCCGTAATGCCCGGCCAACTCGGCATAGGCCAGGTTGATCCTCGGATCATAAAGATCCGGGGTGATGACACCGGTCTTGAGATTATCCGGAGTGAGCCGGCGCGGGACCCCGCCGAAAAGCTCGAACGCGGCCACATGCGCGTTCGTCCACGTCAACTGGTCCATCCGCGTCGTGGGAAAAACAAAGAGCTGCTTGGAGAACGGCAGCGTGAGCACGAACGCCCAGACCCGGTGGCCCCTGCCCGTGTCCGGATCACGCCAGTTCCCGAGCAGACCGTAGTCGACCTCGCCGAGCTCACCCGGCGCGGACAGCGGCTTGAGCACAGTCACGGCCCGTCCCGCCCGCCCGGCATCAGGCAAAGTCGCGGCCAACCACCGGTAAAACGAACGCTGCGAGGCCCTGACCCCGTACTCGTCGACCAGACGCTGGTGGACCACCGCCCCGGCAACCCCGGCCTCCAACTGCTCCCTCACCCACTCGATCCGGGCGTCAAACTCCGGCCACGTGATCTGCCGCAACCTGCCATCCACCGCCGTCGGGAACCAGCCCGCGACCAAGTCCCGCCACTCCTCGGCAGCAAGCCCCAACCCGGGAACCAACCCCTCGGCCTCGGCCGGGGCCAAGTACTTCTGCACAGTCTTCCGGTCCATGCCCAACGACACCGCGAGCTCGCTCTTCGAGCGACCAGCGTCCCAATGCATGAACAGTTCGATCAGATCCATCGCTTCCACACTCCTACGCGCCAAACCACGAACCCCGCCTCCGGCCCGACCATCGGACCCGAGGCAAGACTCTCGGACAAGGCACCAACGGTGCGTGACGTCGTCCCCATGGGAATTACGTGGCGAACCGCCGCTAAACGTGGGGAATTACGTGGCGAGAACCCACCTAAAGTGAGGAATTCCGTGGCGGACGACAGGCGGGACGAAGAAAAGCAGTTACGGGCCAAAGGAACAGGGCGGCGCGGTCAAAGAATTCTTTACACGCACGACACAAGGTCTACCTCCGCGGGTAGGTAACGGAATCAGGAACAGATGTCTCACAACACTTTTTCGAATATCGCTTCCACCACGTCAGCAACCGACGGTTGCCCCGCCTCCCCGAAAAGAATCGAAACCTTCGGTGTCGTCGGGGCCGGGCTCATGGCAAGCCAGCTCGTGCTGCTGTTCGCTGAAAGACTCCGCATCCCGGTCACTCTCAGCGACATCTCCGCCGACCGCGTTGCCGGGGCCGTCAAACGGATGCGCGAAAATCTTAACCGGCAGGAAACCAAGGGCAGGCTCCAGCCTGGTGAAGCTGCCGAAATCGCCGAACTGATTCGCGGCACCACTGATCCCGCCGAATTCAGCTCGTGCGACGCGGCCATAGAGGCAGTCTTCGAGGAACTCAAAGTCAAGCGGACTGTACTCCGGCAACTGGAGGAGTCCGTTGCCCCAGACGCCCTCCTGCTCACGAACACATCCTCACTCTCCGTCGCCTCCATGGCCCGCGGACTCAAGCACCCAGAGAGAGTGGTCGGGTTCCACTTCTTCAATCCCGTTGCCGTGCTGCCGCTGATCGAACTGATCCGGACCCCGTTCGCATCCGAATCCACTGTCTCGAGCGCATCAGACCTTGCGACTCGGCTTGGCAAGACGGCCGTATACGTGGCCGACAGTCCCGGATTCGTGGTCAACCGGATCCTCACCCGCCTATTTTGCGAAATCCTGACCGAGATCGACAAAGGCGGTGATCCGGTTGCCGTGGACAGTTCTCTCGCGCCCTGGCGCCTGCCCATGACGCCCTTAGACCTGATCGGCTACATCGGCCCTGCCGTGCAACGGCACATCTGTGACACACTGCACCGGGCCTACCCTGACCGCTTCGGCCGGTCGGCGTCTCTTGATGCCGTCGTCGCGGCCGGAATTCCCGGCTTTTTCAACGCAAGGGGCGAGGTGCCGCCCGCGGCGAGGATTCTTCCTTCTGAGCCGCACGGTGTGGACCCGAACCGGATCCGCCGGCGCGTCCGCGACGCTCTCGCCGAGGAAGCCCAACTGATGCTCGACGAGGGCGTCGTTGCGACTTCCGAGGACATCGACCGCTGCATGACTCTCGGGGCGAATTTCCCCGCAGGAGGTCTAACGCGGCTGCTCATGACATGACCGTATCTGTCCACAAAGAGGACGCGGTGCCCCTGAGTGCTGCCCGCCGTCTCGATTAACACAACCACTTCTGAGGCTTTGCATGAGAACAGATTTTGACCAGCGGCAATCAAATCCGAATGACGTAGTGATCGTGGGTGCTGTCCGCACGGCGCAGGGGAGACTCTTAGGCCGAAGTTACGTCTGTCGTGACCCGTGAAATCCCCGCCACGGGTGACTTCTAGTGGTCGTTGCAACACCCCTGATTTTCGGGAGTTGCAACGACCATGTCGTCTTCAAATCAAGAATCTTCTTTAAGGGGAAAATCGGGTCCCGTGCCCACGCCGCCACAGAAGAACACCTACAGGCGGTACTCACAGGCCGAGAAGGATGAGTTCTTCGCTGTGTTGGAGCGGCTCGAGTGTGCCGCCGCGGCGGCCCGTGAACTCGGATTCAAGGCGGCCACGTGCCGCAAATGGGCCCGGCAAGCCGGGACCCGGCTCAAGTACGGTGTGAAGGGTTCCGAGCCCCGCCGGGAGTATACGCAGGCTCAGAAGGACGGGTTCTTCACGCTCCTGGACCGCCTCGGGAACGTCTCGGCCGCGGCGTCAGAGCTGGGGCTAAGCGCCGCCGTCTGCTACGCATGGGTCCGCGAGACCGGGGCGTTGCCCAAACGGGAAAGGAAGACCACCGGGCCCAACCGGAAGCACACGCAGGCTGAGAAGGATGAGTTCTTCGCTGTGTTGGAGAAAGTCGGCAGCGTCACCGAAGCGGCCAGGCAGCTGGGCCTGAGCAAAGATACGTGTCATAACTGGGCCAGGGCTGCCGGCATCCGCAGCGTCCGCGTCACGGTGGGAAAACGGCAGGAGTTCTTCCGCTTGCGCGCAGCCGGGGTGGGCCGGCGTGAAGCAACAGCGGCAGTCGGTGTTGACCGCAAAACGGCCTACCTGTGGGACAACGGCATCGTCCAGGCCAAGGGGAAACTTGTTCACCCTGAAACCGCTGCCGTCGACTATAAACAGACGGTGAATACTGCGATCGCGGCTACCGAGGCCACCCAGGGAACGACGACTGCCTCCATCGCCCAAACGGCACTGGAGAAGGTGATCGATCCTCGCTACCTGTCGCTGCAGGAC
The DNA here is from genome assembly GCF_049390645.1 of Arthrobacter sp. NyZ413. Lineage (NCBI taxonomy): Bacteria > Bacillati > Actinomycetota > Actinomycetes > Micrococcales > Micrococcaceae > Arthrobacter > Arthrobacter sp. NyZ413. The sequence goes on along the minus strand of NZ_CP155435.1, from coordinate 84,557 downwards.
CGCGAGAGAATCCGGGACATGAAGGCTCAGGGCTGTTCCAGCAGGGCCGTGGCAGCGGCCCTGGGGCGCTCCCCGTCCTCGATCAGCCGCGAGATCTCCCGCAACAGCCACCCGGTCCTCGGATACCAGCCCTACGGCGCCCAGCGGGCCGCGGTGGCACGCCGGCCCCGGCCCAAAGTCAGTAAGCTGAACGGCAACCAGCGGCTCCGGGATTTCGTGAAAGACAAACTGCTCACCCGGTGCTCGCCCGAACAGATCTCCCACTTGCTGATCAAGGAATACCCCGATGACGAGCAGATGCGCGTGAGCCCCGAAACGATCTACCAGGCCCTCTATCTCCAGGCCCGCGGCGGGCTCAAGCGCGAGGTCAAGGACGCCCTGCGCACCGGGCGGACCCGCCGCAAAACCCGCAAGAACACGGAGGAACGCACCTCCCGGTTCCGCGACCCGATGATCAATATCTCCGAACGCCCGCCCGAGGTCGAAGACCGCGCGGTCCCGGGCCACTGGGAGGGGGATCTCATCACCGGCGCCTACAACCAGTCGGCGATCGCGACCCTCGTGGAACGCACCACACGGTACGTGATGCTCGTGCACCTGCCCACCGACCACAACGCCGAATCCGTGCGCGATGGGCTCATCAAGACCATGAGCGCCCTGCCCGCGCACCTGCGCGGCTGGCTCACCTGGGACCAGGGCGCCGAGATGGCCAAACACAAGGCCTTCAGCATCGCCACCGACATGGACGTCTACTTCTGCGATCCGGGAAGCCCCTGGCAACGCGGGTCCAACGAGAACACCAACGGGCTGCTGCGCCAATGCTTCCCCAAGGGCACCGACCTGTCCGTCTACGGTCCCGAAGACCTCGAGCACGTCGCCCAGGAACTCAACGCCCGCCCGCGCAAGACGCTCGGCTGGGATACCCCAGCCGAGCGCCTGCGTGACCTACTATTGACGAACTAAACACCATCGGTGTTGCAACGACCCCTAAAATTCGCCACGGGCGGGGATTTCACGGGTTCCGGGGGTTGTTTGTCTGGCTACTTTCCTCCGATGGTGGTCGGGATGGGCTGGCCGATGAGTTCGAAGGCCTGGCGTTGGATGGGTGTGAGTGTGGTGACGAGGTCGAATCCGGTGTTCTTTCCGGTGCCGTTGATGTGCAACCGGTTGCGGGTCAGGGTGGCGAGGTGGTCGAGCAGGGAGCGGAAGCTGTGGGCGGGTTGCCCGCCGGTGGTGGTGTGCCGGGATGCCTTGGTGTGCCCGGCGGTGGAGCGGTGGGCGGGGCCAACGGGGTTGGCCGGTTCGGGCCGGTGTTCGTCGGTGAAGGTCAGCGGTGCCCAGGCCTGGCGCAGGTGCCAGGTCAGGTAGGCGGCGAGCATGCAGATGAACACGTGCGCCCGTACCCGGGTTTCTGTGTAGTGGTGGACCGGGCGCAGGTGCAGGTCGATGGCTTTGATCGAGCGGAAGTCGCGTTCGACGTTGGCCAGGGACTTGTAGGTCGCCACGACCTTGCCGGGGTCCATCCGGGTTGCGTTGACGGGGGTGCGGATGATGTAGATCCCGTCCAGGGCCGCTTCGGCCGCGATCTGATCCTCGTTCCGTGCCCAGGTGAAGGAGGCGTCATCGATGGTGAGGATGTAGTGCTTTTCCATCTTGTATCTGCCGATGACTTTCCCGGCGCGGAGCCCGATCTTCCCGACACCGTGGATGCGGCCGGCGTCGGCGGCGGCGGTGATTTTCGCCAGTTCCGCGTCGGTGGCGGCGAGCAGTTCGCCGCGCTTGCGGGCCCGCTCCTGCGCCAGGGCGGGGTTACGGCAGGCGACGAGGCGTTCGCCGGGATAGTCCGGGTGGCTAATCTCGGCCAGGTCCGCCTGGTCGAACAGGGAGGGGTCCGTCGTCGGCGGCGAGGGCCTTGATTGCCGGTGCGCGCAGCGCGGTGACCCAGCCCAGACCGCCGAGTTCTTTGAGCTGTTCGATCCGGGCAGAGGTGATCATGCCGGGGTCCCCGACCATGACCATCTCGGCGAGCCGGTAGCGGGTTTTGAAGTCCGTCGCGAGGTCTTCGAAGGCTTTGGGGTCGGCGGTGTTCCCGGGAACGACGCGTACCGAGACCGGCCGGCCGTCGATGTCGGTGAGCAGTCCGTATTCGATCTGCGGCAGGCCCTTCTTCCCGTCGCGGGAGTATCCGCGGGCCGCCAGCGGGCATTTGTGCCCGGTGACCCGGGACGAGGACAGATCGAACAGTGCGAGCCGGTCCGGATTCGCGGCTTCGGACAGGTGCCGGGCGGCGAGCCTGGCTTCAATTCCGTCCTGCCGGCCGGCGAGCCAGTCCATCGCGGCGTAGACCTCGTCCGTGGTGGCGTCGGTGACGCCGAGGTCCTCGGCCAGGGTGCTGTCGGACCACCAGCGGGTGGTCGCCAGCTTCGACCCGGGACGGCAGACCCGAGCGATCACCAGGGCGAAGGCAATGTCGCGCATCCGCCCGGCACGCCCCAGCAGCGCGGGCATCCCGAGCGCCTTGGCCTGGGCGGCCACGGCGGCCACGTGGCCGTGGGGCAGGGACCGCACGGCCTCCAGGGACCGGATGAGCGAGCTCGTCGAGATCAGCGCCGCCGCGCCGCTGCTGGACGTGAAGGGAATCGGCCCGGTGACCGCGGCGGTCTGCCTGACCGCGTGGTCCCACCACGGCAGACTGCGGTCCGAGGCCGCGTTCGCCTCCTTGTCCGGAGTCAGCCCAATCCCTGCTTCCTCAGGCAACACGGTGCGTCACCGACTCAGCCGAGGTGGAGACAGACGCGTAAACCGTGCCCTGCACATGGCCACCGTCACCCGCATGACCCATGATCCCGAGACCCGCGCCTATGTCGAGAAACGCCGCGCCGAAGGACGCACGGACCGAGAAATCCGCCGATGCCTCAAACGCTACCTCGCCAGGCGGATCTACCGCTCACTAAACAATGCGAACACAAGACAGAATGCGGCTTGACAAACATAGAAGAATCTTCGGCTTAGGACAACTCTCAGCTCTTTCCGCCGTGGAACTCGGCGGAGCGGCAATCGCCGGCGCACTGGCCCGAGCCGGCATCTCGCCGGAGGCAGTGGAAGCCGTCCTCATGGGACAAGTGCTGCAGTCCGGTGCCGGGCACAATCCGGCGCGCCAGAGCGCCGTTGCAGCGGGGATTCCCCTCAGCGCACCGGCGGTGACAGTGAATAAGGTGTGCCTCTCCGGGCTCTCCTCCATCATCGAGGGAGCCCGGATGCTGCGCCTCGGTGATGCATCAGTGGTCGTCGCCGGCGGCCAGGAGTCCATGAGCCAGGCCCCTCGTCTCGTCGCCGGAACGCGAGTCGGAAACGCGTACGGCGCTCTCACTTTGGTGGATGCCGCGGCAAATGATGGCCTGACCGATGCTTTCGACCACGAAGCCATGGGGTGGCGACGGATCGTGCCAACGCGGCGCTTGGCATGACCAGGGAAGAGCAAGACACTCTGGCTGTCACCTCGCATCTGCGGGCCGCCGCTGCGCGCGAGTTCGGAGTATGGACCGAGGAGATCATCCCGGTGAAGGTTTTCCCACGCAAAGGTGCAGCCGTCGAGATCACCGAGGACGAGGGCATCCGGGCAGATACCTCCCTTGAAGCTCTCAGGCGGCTCCGCCCTGCGTTCTCGCCGGACGGGACGGTGACGGCAGCAAATGCGTCCTTTCTGACGGACGGTGCCGCCGCAGTTGTTCTCACCACTCGAGAAGCGGCCGAGTTTCACGGATGGCCCGTCCTAGCAGCCTTCGCCATCACTTTCAGCGACCGATTCCCGGCCGCTGAAAACTACTAAAACAAACCGCCGGATACACCGTTTATGAGATAGTCCCCGGACACCCCGGCGATCTGGATGTCCGTTCTCACCACAGTTGTCAGTCGCGACATGGACATTGACACGTTGGATGAGACAAAGAAGAACCCGGACGTTTCATCCAACTTGTCAGTTCCGAATGCGCCGACTGGTGCCCGCCAGCGATTTCGCAGCGTTTGCCCCCATGCGCGCTGACATCTTCGATGAGAATGAGGCCAAATCCCGCAGGCTGACCGATTAGTTGAGAAAACTGACAACTACGGTGAGAACGGACAGTGGATGTATTCGCAGAAAACGCGAATAGCCTCTTTACTACTGGTAACCATGCATATTCGTTTTGGTACTAATCGCAACTGACGAGACTCACCGGGAGCCTCAGTATCGTGGTTCAACGGGGCTATGCGACATACTCGGGTCATGGTTGCCCAACGAAGATCCGCTCAGTCTGCTGCCAAATGGCGCTCGGAGCATGACGTGTGGATCGACCACGCATCACTCGACCTCTCGGATGTCGAGTGGCTCTCGGGTGTCCGGCGCCTAACGCTCTGGGCAGTAAAAATCCCCGAGGGCTTCTTGTCGTCTCTGCCGCAGCTGCAGTGGTTGGACATCCGAGGGGGCTCCGGAACATCAATTGACGTGGTCAATGGCTGCTCGAACCTGACTTACCTCGCCGTCAACCAGATCCGCGGCCTGCATGACCTGTCTGCTCTGGGCGCTCAGGCAAGCCTGCGGCTGCTTAGCCTTTATGGTTTACCGCAGGTACGGTCACTGCCTTCACTCGCTGGCCTTGTCCACCTCAAGCGCTTGGAGATCGGATCGATGAAGGGTCTCTCCGGGTTTGGCCCACTCCTTGAAGCGCCGTGCCTGGAGGAATTGTTGCTTATCAGGGCAGTTGCTCTGTCGAGTACGGACCCGGCGGCAATCGCGGCCCACCCGACGATTCGGGCCTTTGAATGGTTCGCAGAAGACGTGCCCGACAAGACTTGGGTCCCTGTCGTTGATCAAGTGGGACGGCCGAAAGCGAAACCCATGGAGGCCTCGGACTGGTTCGCCCGGAATCCGTGATTGGGTCCCGTCCTGGTTCCCGATTACGGGGTGGCGTCGTGCCACTGCGGTGTCGAGGGCGCACGGGAGTATCGGGACCAGGGTTCCGCTGTTGCGGCCGCATGTTTCTGCGTGACCTGATAGCTGTAGCCGAGCATTTCGGCGACGAGCGGGGCGGGAACTTCCTTCACGAGCCCGCGGAGGGATGCGTTCCGTGCGCCCAGGAGGTCGATGCCCAGTTCCCGGAGACGCTCCATGAGAGTGTTGGGGTGGATGTGTCGCCCGGGCCGGTATCCGGGAAACAGCCATTCGCTGCCTGAGCTGCTGCCGGTGCGCATGTTGGGGCGTGCCGCCAAGTGTTCGGTGAGCAGTGACGCGAACGGCTCCGGTACTGGTGCAGGGTCGCCTTCGCCGAGAGACAGACGCAATCCGTCGGGCGTGATGATCACGTCGGTGCTTTTCATCGCGGCGATCTTCACGACTGGCTGGGCGTAGAGCAGCAGGAGAGTGGCGGCGACCCGGTAGTGCAGGGTGTCGATGTTGTCGGTGAGGCAGGCTTTGAGCATGGCGAGCCGCTGGCCCTGGGTGAGCAGTGGCACGGTCTTGGCCTGCCGGAATCCGATGACGATGTTGGTGCAGGTCCGGTTCTTGACAGCCCAGACGAAGAATGTTCGGATGGCGTGCCTGGTGGTGGGGCCGGCGGCAAGCCAGGCGTCGACGTCGGCTTGGACGCAGGAAGCAACCGCCCGCCCGTGGGTGGATTTGAGCCAGGTCAGGAATTTGATGTTTTCGGTGATTTCCTGCTTGGCATTGTGCACGGGACCGCGGGTGGGTTTCCCGTCCCCGGAGAGGCTGCGGATGCGGCGCAGGTGGTGCCAGCGGGCGAAGGATTCGACGGGCCGGCGGATCTCGGGGTCGTCGATGTCCTCGAGCTTGCTGGCGAGCCACCGTTCGAAGAGCGCGAGGTAATGGTCGCGGTTCGGGAGCAGTTTGTGGTGGGTGAGCAGGCTGCGTAGGTGTTCCACGCGCTTGCTGTTCGGTTCTCCATCCAGCGCCTCGTGGCTGAGAGGAATGTTGCCGGTGGAAATCCGTTCGAGGAGGTCTCTGACGCCGGCGTCGCGAAGCCAGCTCAGGATGCTTTCGGGGCGTTGGGCTCCGCAGAGGGCCGTGAGCAATTTCGCCGCCGCCGTCTCGGCCTCCGCACTTCTCTGTTCAATGCGGAGTAGCACTGTGAGGTCGTCCCGCAGCGAGCAGCGGGCGCAAGTGCCTTGGCGGTAGTGCTCGGTTTCCGTGCCGCAGCGCGAGCATTGGTAGTCCTGGGTGATGCCCGCGCAATCGACGCAGATGGGCTTGTTGCCATGGGCAAGGGCTCGGCCGGGGAGCATGCGGTCCGTGCCGCATCCAGGGCACGACCCGTGAGTGCGCATGGCAATCGTGAAGCAGGTCCCGCAGATCCTGCCTTCGGGCCAGCTTGCGCGGTGTTTGCCGGCCGTCCTTGAGCACCGGTCACACGTGAAGGTCCCTGCGTTGCGAGGGCGGCCCCGCACGATAGGGCGCGGCGTGATGTCAGCCGTCATCGCGGATCACGCGGGCGCGTTTGGGCCGAATGGTCTTGTTTAGGTCCACGACGTTGGCGTCGGAGGCGACCTTACGGACCTTGGCATCTGTTGCCGTGACGGTGACCAGGTCCTCGGGTCCGCAGGAGAAGATGTCGCAGAGGGCGGCGACCATCATGAGTGAAACGCGTTCCGGGCGCTGGGTGACGAGCCGGTATACCTGGGAGGCAGAGAGTTCGATGCCGCGTTCTTTTAGCAGTGGGCTCAGGTCGGTGCTGTTGTGCATTCCGCGGGCTGCCATGAGTTCGGCGAGCCGCCACCGGTAGTCGATCTCTCGTTTCATAGGGATTAGTCTTCCATTCCGCCCAGTGCGGCCCTGACGGTCGAGTCCAGGGCGCGGCGCAGGGTTTTGACCCGGAAGTCACTCGACACGGACGTGTAGAGGGCCGTGGTCGAGGCATGCTCATGCCCTGCCTGGTGCTGGACGAACAAGGCGTCCATGCCGGACTCGATCAAGTGGGTGATGTAGGAACGGCGCAGCGAGTGGATGTCCAGCCCGGGGGAGAGGCCCAGGTCTTCGCAGTACCGGTTGAAGCGGCGGTTCAACGCGGTTTCGGAAACCAGCGTGCCGCGTTCGGAAGGGAACAGGTCCAGTCCGTCCGTCATGTGGGGGCGCCCGCGTTCGAGCCAGTCGGCCACGATCTCCGTCGACCAGTCGAATACCGTCAGGACGCTGCGGCGCTTCGGGGGAGACCCCTTCATGGCCTTTCCGTACCGGACCTGAAGCACGCCGTATTTGCCGAACTCACGGGCGTGCGGATTCCTGCCGAAGTCCACCGTCTGCAGGTGGCGGACCTCATTGCGGCGCAGACCCCAGCAATAGGCCACTTTGAACAGGACCGCGTCACGGTAAGCCGGCAGCCAGCCCTTGCGGCCCAGCGAGGCGATCCGGTCGACCTCATCATCGGCCCGGTCGAAGAAGTCCTGGAGTTCCCGCTGCGTGAACGGCCGGCGCTTGGGGGAGGACTCGCCGGCTTGGGCGTGGACGGCTGTGTTCCAGTCAAAGCAGACCTGGACCGGATGAGTCCCGAAATGCTGTTCGCAGACACGGTCCCAGCCGTACTCCGGGGAAGCCACGTAGGCGCAGAACGCCCTCAGTGCGGCCTGATAGGACCGGATCGTCGATTGGGCTGCGTGCTTCAGACTGCGAAGATCCCCGAAAAATTCGTCAACATGGGCCGGCGTCCAGTGCCAGGGATACTCGTTCGTCGATTCCTGGAAGCGCGTCACGAGCCGTTCCCTCGACTCGATGGTGCCGAAGGCCAGGTTCCTGCTCAACTGCTGGTTACGCCAGCCCGTGAGCATCTGCGTGAACACATGGTCCTCGGGATGAAGGAACCGCACAGGGCCGAAATCAAGCACACGACCCGCTGCATCAACTGCCACGACAAACCCCTTCTGACATTGCATTGGATGAATGAATCATGCAATTAATGCAGAATCGGCGCAAATCCGCAGGTCAGGGCCCGTCTCGGACAATTCCTTTAGGTCGCGTTGGGTACACGCCAAACACCCGAGGCGTGGCTGAGATCGGCAGCAGAAGCGGCATTACCGCAGGTCAGGGGGCAGTTCCGGCATCCAGGCGATCCACGCAGGAAGAGATGGGGGAAAGAAAGGTGATCATGCATCAGATGCAATAATCACGGTTCAACTTGACATAATCTCCATTATCGGCGTTTTATCACCTGTGATTTAGGATGTGATTTTGCTTGTGAAATAGCCTGCTAATGGCAGTATAAGGGTATGACATCACTTGCAGGAGCCCGCGCCGGGCTGAAGGCGTACCAAGATTCCATCCGACTGCCGGAGGCCGAACTGGTCCGTGGACTTCGGGAAATCCTAGGCGCGAAGCTTGTGGCCTACATCGGTTCCGTCAAGGAAACCCGGGCCGTCCGGCAATGGGCCGACGGGGAACGGAAACCCTCCGCCGACGTGATGCACCGATTAAGGACCGCCTACCACATGGCCGCCCTGCTCGCGGAGCGTGATTCCCGGCCCGTAGTGCAGGCCTGGTTCCAGGGCATGAACCCACAGCTGGACGATGTCCCGCCGGCAAGGCTCCTGCGCGAAGGCCAACTGGACGACGTCGGCCCGCAGGTGCTGGCCGCTGCACGCTCGTTTGCGGCCGCGGGCTGACCGGTGGTTTCTGCGCACCGACCTGATCGTTGGGCCAACGCTGTTCGTCCACTACACTGAGGCCGGGAACTAGATGTAGCGGGCATCCCGATCCAAAATAAGTGAGATACGAATTCATTAGTGCCACAGCTGCGCTGAAGTGTGGACGGGACGGCCAGGGTAGTCGCCATCGTAGGTAAAGGCAGAAAAAAGGCCTGCAGGCGCGTTCGTCCTACAGACCCTTTTAATCTCGTTGATGAGCGACCTTGTCCTCACCTTCTATGCCCAAAATTCTACACGTTCGTAGCGTCGTGAACAAAACTACGCAGATAGGGTGAGGCCTCGCCGACGAGAAGCCGCCCACGGTAAGGAACACTACCGCCCTCTGGCAAGATACAGTCCATGGCAGATAGACGGCAGACCCGTGCGGCACTCATTGATTCACTCCATCGTTCTCGTTTGGAGCCATATCTCAACGTGTCATCGGGGGACGAGAAGCTGGCCCTTTCGCTGTACGGCTGGAATCTCCACCTGACCTCTGCGTTTCAGGAATTGCTTAGCGTAGTCGAAGTAGTCCTCCGCAACGCGATGGATGCCGAACTGCAGAAATGGAACAACGCTGAACTCGGAGCTTCCCAGAGCTGGCTACTGGAAGAACCTGCTGCACCGCTCAAGAGCCTAAGCCAAGGGAAGAGGTTGCAGGCCATCCAAAACGCCAACAAAGCCATGGCGAAGCGTGAGCAGGCTCACTGGCGTCACGGACAGGCGGTCACGCATGATGATGTCTTAGCGCAAATCACCTTTGGGCTATGGAAGGATCTATTGCCCAATCATAAGGACAACGCCGCCAATAACAGAGAGAACCAGAACCGCACACGAATGTGGAATGAAGCCCTCGTGCACGCGTTTCCCAATGAGGAGGACCCCGACGGAGAGACAACTTTCTGGCGGGTGTTCAGGCTTCATGGTCTACGGAACCGCGTCTCCCACATGGAGACGCTTCTGGAAGTAGATGCAGCCGAACGCGCGCGGGATGTCTTCGCACTGATCAATTCGATCAGCAGACCAGCCCACGACTGGCTGACAGGAATTAATCGAGTGCCGGCCGTCCTAAAGACCAGACCGTCGACTTGATAGGACCGTGCTCCAGTGTCGCCTTTCACATGAAAAGTGGATCGATACCCGCTGGCCGGTTTCAAGTAATGCCCAATCCTTAATGCATGCAGCAGGAATGGCGCTTTCGTCTACGCGCTGAGCGGCATACCGGGGCGGGTTTAGTTGCTGTCTGTACGAGCGGCTTTCCTGCTCGAGGTTTTTCGGTGTCATGGATGCCTCTGAGCTCCTGCGCCGCCTCACGCAGTCTGCTGTCGTTGGACGCCATGAGATCGGCGTATACCAACAGCCACGGAGCCCGTTGGCTTCCCGGGGTCTCGGGCTCTGGCGGAATCCAGAACTGTTGACGGAGGAAGATGTTGGGCCTGTCCTCGTTGCGGCGCCAGCGGTTCTTGCGGATCAGCTCCACCGGGATCTCCGTGCTGTAGAGCACGATCGACTCCGGTCGGCGCATCACCTCCGGTACGGCGGCGCCGCCGCTGACATAAACCGGCATATTAGTAGCCTGAAGTTCCGTGAAGTCACCCGAGAAGGGCTGGGCCCCGGCAGCGGCCCCCAGACCCAGTGGGTATGCGGCTGTCCATTGGTCGATAAGGCGGTCACGCTCCCGTGGCGATGCCCAGTTGCGACCATCCAGGAAACCACCCTGCCCCAAGAGACCCATCGTTGCGTGCACTTGGCCGGTAGAGACCCTTGCTGTGTGGGCAATCTCCCGGACCGTTCCCCCGAGGAGCTCTTCCCAGGACAAGATAGCGAAGACGACCTGTGAACGCTTTGTGCTGAAGAGGCTTGCTCCGCGTACAGACTTGCCCACGCCGGGCTCGGCAGCAAGATTAGGGTCGGGACGCCTTCCCCGGACGTCAATGCGCACGCGGTCGAAAACGATGAAGGCGTTTCCTGCCTGGTCGAGGAAGTTGACTCCGAGGGCTCGGAAACGCTCCGCGCTGCGCTCGGTGATGCGCGGCCCGACGGATAGGAGACGACGCGGCTCAACCAGCAGTCCCGTCGGCCTGAGCGTTCCTTCGGTCTGACTCGAGGAGTAAAGAACTCTGTATTGGGTCCGGGACGATCCGCGCGCTTCGCGCAGGGTGGCTTCAAGCGTGTCCCCGTCGCCGAGTTTGGTCAGATCTGTCGGTTCGATGAAGCTGAGGCCGTACTCTTCGAGGCGCTTGGAAAGACGTCGAGCAAGCGACTCTCTCATTGCATCACCCTGTTCATTTTTTACGCATGTTCATTCGAAATGAAAATCACGAAACAGTGAACAAGGCATTGGTGCTTGGAGCTCAGCAGAGCCTTCAATCTTGGTGGCGGGAGATGAACGCTCCCATGCCGGGTACCGTGAATTGAACATAGCCGTGCTCCGGGGCGAAGATGATGCCTTTCTCGATGAGGCGGGCGCGTTGGCTGGTCAGTGAGCTGTGGTCTTTTCCGAGACGTCCGCTGAGTTCGGCTGTTGCTGTGGGGCCTTCTCCGTCCTGGCTCATGGCGCGCAGGTAGAGCCTTTCGGCGGGGGTGGCGCGTTGCCATCGTGCGATGAAAAACCCGTGATCAAGATCGGATGTTCCCAGTTCAACGGCAAGTCTGGCATCCCCGGGAGTGATTTCCTTTTCCGAGGCGGTTTCCCAGAGCGTGCGCCCATAGGCCTGGAGGAAGTACGCGTATCCGCCCGCCGCTTGCAGGACCGTGCGCAGCGGCTCCCCTTTCAGGATGGCACCGAGGCGCTCAATCGGCACGGTCAGGGCGTCTGCTGCCGATTTGTCGTCGAGCTTGCCGATCATCCGGTAGTGGAAGAGCCGTTCGGCGTAGGAACGGCTCTCGCTGAGCCGGCCGGGAAGGGACGGCAGTCCCGCGCCGATGATGTAGAACGGCCAGCCCCGCTGTCCCGCCGCGTGCTGTGCCGTCAGCAACGCTCCGAGCAGCCCGGGATCGAGGTCCTGCATTTCATCGATCACCAACGCGAAGCCTGCCCGGGCTTTGCGCATCGATACCGAGACATCCTCGATCATCTCTTCAAGATCAATATCGAGCACGCGGGAGTCCGCCCGTCCGGCGGCGAACTTCAAGTCCGCGGTCAGCCCCTGCAGGCCAAGGGAAACGGAGATGTTCGAGATGCTACCCAGGCCTTGCGCACGCAGGTGGGACCAGGCCGGAGTCTGCCTCAGCCGCCGCGCCCCCAATTGAAGCTCGCGGGCCAGCTTCTTCCGGACCGCCTCCGCTCCCCCGTCCCCTGCCTGCGCCTCAAACTGGACCACGAGCCATCCGTTGCGGCGAGCCATTTCGGAGAACTCATTCAACAGCACAGTCTTGCCCACCCCCCGCAGACCCGTGAGCAGGATCCCCCGGTCCCCCGCGGCGTTGGCTTTCGCCCGGGCAACCAACAGGTCAAAGGCATCAATCTCCGGCTGCCGGCCAACAAGGGCCGGCGGCCTGACGCCGGAGCCAGGAGCGAAGGGATTCAGGGCTGGTTCCATTCCCCCATAATATCCAAAGCATCACAAAGCATCTCAAGTTCTGGGATAATCACATATTCTTCAGTCAGAATAACCCCCCAGGGGGTCCGCCCCGGACTCACAAGACTCACAAGGACAACGTCGCTGAGAAAGGGAGGGCGGAGTACCGCCCCTGGACGCCGGCATCACCGCTACTGGGGTGGCCACCAACGCCCTCGGCGTTGGCGCTGGCGCTGGCTAATTCATGAATAAGGGGAGCGGTATTCATGCTTGATAGCTAAAATCTGAATAAGAGCTTGCTTGTTCAGGGTTTCGGGGAGGGCGTCATGAGCGATTGGCCGAGACACGGCAGCATGATCATGCCCTGGAAATCCCAGGGCAGGCCGCCGCGTGAGGACCGCGAATTCACCGAAGTCATGGTGTCAGTGCCTCCAAGAATTGCCGAGTGCTGGTTCGAGCCGGGACGCGAGACCATCGTCGCCTTGGAAGAGGCCGCTGCCGCTGTCGCTTCACTCGATGTAACGGCCGGTTCCAGGATGGCTGCCATCAGCAGCTTTCTGCTGCGCAGCGAGGCGGTGTCCTCATCCAAAATCGAACAGGTCGACGCCGACCGGAACGACTATGCCAAAGCCATGATCGGGCTCAAGGCAAGTGACAATGCCAAGTCCATGGTTGCCGCTGCCGAAGCAGTGCAGACGATGATTGCCGACGCAGGAACGACCGGTGAGATCAGGATGGAGGCCATACTCGCAGCCCACCGTGCACTGATGAAAAACGATCCGGTCGATGCGGCCCATGCGGGCAAGATCCGGGATGTCCAGAACTGGATCGGCGGCAGTGATTACTCGCCACGCGGTGCCATCCACGTCCCGCCTCCGCCGGAGCTGGTGCCAGATCTCATGGCCGACCTGATCGCGTTTTGCAACCGGGCCGACGTTCCGATCATGGCCCAGGCAGCGATCGCCCACGCACAATTCGAATCCATCCACCCCTTCACCGATGGCAACGGCCGCATCGGCCGGGCCCTGATCGGCGCGATCTCGCGGCGCCGAAGACTTACAAAGAACACTGTCACGCCTATCGCCTCGGCCATGGTCGCTGACGTTGAGAAGTACTTCAGCCTGGTCAATAACTACCGCGACGGTGAAGCGGATGCTCTCGTCCTGTACCTGGCCCGGTCTGCCGTTCACGCGTCCGAAGCGGCGGCGGAGTCCGTCAAAGCCTTGAACGCCTTGCCGGGCATGTGGTTGGAGCTCGCCCGCCCCAGGAAGAACTCCGCGGACGAGAAGATCATCCCCTGGCTGCTGGAAAGGCCTGTCTTCGAAGCGCACAGCGCCGCCTACGTAGCCGGCGTCGAGGAGAGATCCGTCTACGGCGCCCTGGAGCGTTTGACCAAGGTCGGAGTCATCACCCAGATCACCACCTCGCAAAGGAACCGTGCCTGGGCGGCCACCGAGGTACTCGACGAGGTAGACCGGCTCAACGCTCGATTGGCGCAGGCGGAGGCCGGCAGCTGACCAACGGGGTCAGCTGCCGGCGCGCTGCGCCTCCGACTGAGGGGAGAAGGCCCGAGTTGTGTAACAGCTGGGATCGGCACACGTTCAGGGATGTCCCGTCTCGCCCAACTTGAGGCAGACGATGGCGAAATGGCGCGGGTGCCTCACCTCGGATGAAACGAAATACCGGTTCATGTCTCACTACAGTCAAGGCAAATCGGAGAGTCCGGGCAGGCTTCGGCCACTCTCACCGGCTCGCCAACCGGGTTGACAGTTTCGCCAACAATGCTGGCAAGCCACAGTTGCCTGCATTCCTGTGGCTTGCCAGCGTAGTTGGCGAATTGCCAAACGAGAAGACTCGGCACTCCTCGGCGTCTCTGAGCACACACGGGTAGGGCTGATCTGAAAACCCACCACGCTTATCTTTTCATTTAGAATGGAAGTGAAATAGTTTTGGATGAAGGATTTCACTTCCATTGGGAGGTGAGGCAGACACAGCGGCGGATTTTCGGGTCCCGCGTCATTTGGATCAGGGAGCCTTCATGGATCACCACTTGCCCTCAGAGGCACCGCCCTCTGAGTCCCCTGACCGGAGCACCGGTCCGGGGAACAATGCGTGGCCCGCTCTGGACTGGGAGAGCCTGCGTTGGGAGAACAAGGTGACGTCGGGTCCCCGCCACCTGACCGATGCGCCGTTCCTGCCTTACAAGGCCGCCCTACCGCCACGTATCGCCGGCATCCAGTACAGACCGGCAGGTGAAGTGATCGCCGCCGCCGAAGACGCGGCGTTGGCGATCCGGGACTTCGACCATGAATTCGGCAGTGACGTCGCCCCGTTCTCCGCCATCTTGCTCCGAACGGAATCTGTCTCGTCATCGCAGCTCGAGAATGTCACCGCGAACGCCCGCAGTATCGGCATGGCGGAGCTCGGTGATGATTCCAAGGTCAACGCCACCCTGGTCGTGGACAACGTGGCCGCCATGAACGCCGCCCTGGCCGCCGCCGATTCGCTGGAGATTGCCAGCGTGCTGGACATGCACCGGGCTTTGATGCGGCACGCTGATCCTGGAGGCGCGGGACAGTGGCGCAGAGAACCCGTCTGGATCGGCACTTCCAGCGCCAGCCCGATCGGCGCGGATTTCGTGGCACCGGATGCTGGACGCGTACCTGCGCTCATGGATGACCTGATGGGCTACGCGAGCCGAAACAACATACAGATCCTGACCCAAGCCGCGATCGCCCATGCGCAGTTTGAGACCATCCACCCCTTCACAGACGGCAACGGTCGCACCGGCCGGGCACTGCTTCACGCCATGCTCCGCAACAAGGGCCTGACCAGGACCGTCACCGTCCCGGTATCGGCCGGACTCTTGAACGACGTCACCGGTTACCACGACGCGCTCACCGCGTACCGGGAAGGCAACCCGGACCGCATCATCTTGCTCACGGCCGAGGCGACCTTCCGTGCCATCGACAACGGCCGGCAACTGGCCCAAGACATCGCAGCCGCGCGCGGGCGCTGGACAAACAGCATCACCGCCCGCCGCGACGCAGCGGCCTGGAAAATCGCGGAGCTGCTAACCCGCCAGCCTGTCGTCAACGCCAAACTACTGGAAGACAGACTCGGCCTGGCCCCGGCGACCATCTGGCGTCAAATGCAGGTCCTCGAAGAATCCGGCGCAGTGAAAGGATTCGACAAGTTCAAACGCGGCCGGCACTGGCGTTCCGACGAAATCCTCGCCGCGCTGGACGGTTTCGCAGCCAGATCAGACACGCGAAGCCGAAACTGACACAACCTTGAATACCCACGCACGCGTACAGCACCGGGCCGCGACCGGCTGACCGGGTCGGCAGCGTCCCTGAACACCAACCCCCGGTCGATGCGAGAACGCCTGACCCAAGGACAGATTCGCCCGGGCCCCGCCCTGCCCCGGTTCCGCAACAGGCGATCCAGGCCAACTAACCTCGATCGCGGAGCCTATGCCGGCATCCACGACCGGGACCCACTGTCCAAAGAACTTTGGACAACTGCCGGGGCTGGGCATCCCAGCCCCGGCACGACGCGGAGGACCCCCTACGGCTACAGTGTGTCTGCGGAGCGGATCGTGACGCGAAAACGCGGGAAATCTTTCCCGGTGACGGGCTGCCCCTAGACTCAGTTTCGAACCGGGACACAGGGGGCGCGGTCAGTTTTGTGGACTGAAGAAGGAGCCGCGGTGACTACGCTGGACATCGACTACCTGAAGTTCAACTACTCCTGCACGTACCGGGGCGTCCCGGACCGGGCCCATGACCCGTCGGACTATCCGCAGGAGTAGACGGTTTCCATCGACACCGACTCCTACATGAGCCGGGCAACCAGATGTCCTGGCGTCCGCCGGCCTTGGGGAAGGTCCTCCCAGGCACCTTGAAGTTTCGAACGGGTAGGACCATCGAATCCCGCATCCACTTCAAACCACCGAACTCCGTAAAGCCGATCGAGTTGCGCCACGACGGCGCTCCTTAAGGCCACTTCCAAGATCGCGATGTCGGCAAGGAAGGCTGCCGCGACGTCTCTGTCCCAGACATATAGGCGACGGGCCAATGCCGGATCGTGTCCGGCGGCAGCCAAATAGGTACCCATGCGTGTCGGGGTGACAGCTTTATCGAGGGCACGGCCATGGGCCGGATCTGTCCACGGAGTAACGGTCATTGGTTGAACCGAGGCTTCCTGTAAACTGGTAGGCGAAGTCCCCGGACCCGCCTCTCTGGACACGAGCCATGATGCGGCCGGGGTAAATTCTTTAAGCACCCCTACACTAGCTACGACTCCCCGGTTGTCTATTGCGAGGGTGAGATTTCACCCTGCTGCCCGCCTGTCACTTTCCCGGACCTGGCCCCATGCCCGCCATGGCGCAGTGTGGTCAGGCTTCGGCGCCTCCATGCTTCCCAGGACAGCGACCCCGGCAGGCCGTGCCGCGTTGAAGGCCTACCAGGATTCGATCCGACTGCCCAAGGCTGAGCTGGTCAGGTAGCTGCGGGACATCTTCGGCCGAGGTCATGACCTGCCTCCGGCACGCCTTGCTGGCCGAGCGGCACTCCGCAGCAGTAGTCCAGGCCCCGTTTCAGGGCGTGAACCCTCAATTGGGGGACGTCCCGCCCGCAACGCTGGTGAGCGAAGGCAGCGCGGATGAGGCCATGCGAACTGTGGCGCGCGGGGCTGCGGTTCGTGGGCCGGTCAATACTTGGTGTGCCGGCCCGGCGTTGTTTCGACGAGAACTTTGGTGGTGTGCGGGGTATTTTTGAGGAGTTGCTGAAAGGCTCGGCGGCCTGCCCGGGAGGGGACGTGATCGTGGTACCGGATTCTGCGGATGGTGGAAAGTCCAGTGTCGATTTTAGCGTTGACGGTTTTCTTCATCTGCGCTGGGTGCCCGGGGTCGCCATCGAGGTTGAGGATGCCCGTGCGGCCATGGCGAAAGTCAACGAGTTGTGCCGGCAGGAGCAGCACCCGATGCTTGTCGACATGGCAGAAGTCGCGTCCGTGAGCCGGGAGGCAAGGGCTGTCTGGTCCATTCCGTGCGGCGCGTCCCGGATTGCTTTGTTGGGCAAGTCGCCCGTGGACCGGGTCTTGGCGAACTTTTTCCTTGGTGTGCATATCCCGCCTTGCCCGACCCGTTTTTTTACATCACGCAGCGAGGCCATCGACTGGCTTGATGTTG
Source organism: Arthrobacter sp. NyZ413 (assembly GCF_049390645.1). NCBI lineage: Bacteria > Bacillati > Actinomycetota > Actinomycetes > Micrococcales > Micrococcaceae > Arthrobacter > Arthrobacter sp. NyZ413. Next base: position 67,178 of record NZ_CP155435.1, on the reverse strand, counting down.
GTGCGTGAGCCCCGGAGGTGTTTCCCGCAGCGGTCAAAGCCAAGCCCCATGGCTGCGCCTCTTGATGGGGAGGTGCACCGGCTGTGGAGGAGGCGGGCGCCGTCACACCGCCACGGTCTTCCCGGCACGAAGGCGCCTTCCGGTCCGGGACTGACCGGCGGCCGAATTCCTGTTCGCCCCTCAGCCGGCACCGCGACCGGGCAGACCTTTGTGGTGGTGAAGCGACACCGGGGCGCCGCATCGGACGTTGTCCATGGAGTCCGCGCCATGACGAGAAATAATTCGCCACTCACACAGCGGAAGCTCCCGGTTGGTGGCCGCACGCCTGCCGGTTGGCGCATTGGCGGGATGGAGCCCGTCAATGACGCACTTCACGGCGGTTTTCTGCTCCCCGGGGTTGCATGAGCCGGAGAAAGCGGGTTCAGGACCCGCGCCTTCAGCTGTTGGTTGACGGCGTTGTCCGGCTGGCTGCCGGTGATCTGGACGCGCGTATTGAACCTTCGGAGCACCGGGATGAGATTGATGCTGTCATCACGGGGGTCAACCTGCTTGCGGAGGAACTGGGTCACATTCATTCGGATCTGGAACAGAGGGTGGCCGCCCGCACGGCAATGCTGAGGCAGACGCAGGTTGAGCTGGAACAGATGGCCAAAACGGATGCCCTGACGGGCCTGGCAAACAGGACCCTGCTCACGGAGAGGATCCAGGAAGCCGTCGTGTCCGGCGCGGACGACGGAAGAGCACCTGCCGTGTTGGTCCTGGATCTGGACTCCTTCAAAGCCATCAACGACATTCTGGGCCACAGCGCCGGTGACGCCGCGCTGGTGGAGGTCGCCAACCGTCTGTGTTCCGTCGTCAGGGCCTCGGATACTGTGGCGCGCCTGGGCGGGGATGAATTTGCCATCCTCCTTACCGGGGCCACGGAAGAGGAGGTCCTGCGGATTGCGCACCGGGCATCGGAGTGTCTGCAGGAGAGCATGCGCATCGGATCGGAGACGGTCTGGGCAATGGCCAGCATCGGGGTGTGCCTCGGCTCACCGGGGTACCCGGCGGAGGCGCTGATGCGCTATGCCGACATTGCCATGTACCAGGCAAAGGCGCGGGGCCGTAACAATGTCCAGCTCTTCCACCAGGACATGCTCGACGCGGTCCGGGAACGGTCGCGGATCACCGCGGAACTGCGCACCGCCGTTGCCGGCGGGGAGCTGGCACTGCTGTACCAGCCGGTGGTCGAGCTGGGCTCCGGCAAGGTCATCGGCGTCGAAGCCCTCCTGAGATGGCATCACCCCGTCCGCGGAACCATACTGCCGGGCAGCTTCATCGGCATCGCGGAAGAAACCGGGCTGATCTTCGAGCTGGGACGGTGGGTGCTGCATGAAGGCCTCGCCCAGATGGGGCGCTGGAGCCACACCGACCCGGACCTGCCACACTTTTGTCTGCACATCAATCTTTCCGCCGCCGAACTGCTTCGGCCCGACCTGCTGGAGGACATCAGGGACACCCTGGCCAGGAACGGCGTGGATCCGCGGCGTCTGGTCCTGGAAATCACCGAGACCGTGTTGATGTCCCGGGGAACCGGGGAAGAACAGGTCCTGAGCCGGCTCCGGGAGCTCGGCGTGGGGCTGCAGATCGACGACTTCGGCACCGGCTACTCATCCATCAGCTACCTCAGGTCGCTCCCGGCGGACACCGTGAAAGTCGACCATTCCCTGATCAAGGACATGGAGTCCGACCCCCGGCAGCAAGAATTCGTGTCCGCCATTCTGCAGCTGATTTCCGCAGCCGGACTCAATGCAACCGTCGAAGGCATCGAAACCGCCGAACAGGCTACCCAACTGCAGGCCATGGGATGCCTCCACGGTCAGGGCTACTTCTACGGATATCCGGTACCGGCCGCGCAGATACCCGATCAACTCCGCCGGCCCGCACGCCGTCTGTACAGTTAGCCTTATGTCGAAGCTCTGGGACCGGATGCTGCTTGTCCCCGCGGTGGTTCGCCTCGCTTCCCGGGCACCACGGAACCGGGACACCGCGTGGGAAGGATACTGGCAAGGAATCCGCACCACCGGCCGATCAGGAGAGGTGCTGTGGGACGCCGACTCCATGGCCGAACGCGCGCAGTACTCCGACACGCTTGCAGCCCATTTTGACCCGGACCTTCCGGTCGTCGACGTCGGGTGCGGCAACGGAAGCAACACCCGCTGGCTTGCCGGCCTGTTCCCAAGGGCTCTCGGCATCGACGTCTCCACGGGGGCGATCGAGAGGGCAAGCAAGGAAGCAGAAGGCATCCACAACGCCGGCTTCATGGTGCTGGACGCCTCACGGGCGGGCGCGGGAGAGCTCCTGCTGGAGCGGCTGGGGCCGGCCAATGTCTTCGTCCGCGGAGTCTTCCACGTCCTCAAGCCCGACAAGCAGGCTGCCATGGCCGCCAACCTGCGAACCATCATCGGGAACAGAGGCCGGGTGTTACTGGCCGAAACCAACTTCCGCGGAAACAGCCTCGCTTACCTGACGGAACTTGGCGCCACCCCGCAGCGCATGCCCGCGCAGCTGCAGCGCGCCCTGGCAAACCTTCCCCGGCCCGGGCATTTCGGCGCCCGGGAACGACACAACGCCTTTCCCGCATCGGACTGGAAGGTGATCGCGGACGGCCCCGTCAACATTGAAGTGGTCCCGATGAACCCCGGCGGTCTACCGCAATGGGTTCCGGGATACTACGCACTCCTCTCGGGCGCGGAAGGCTCCGGAACAGAGCAGGAACCGTAAGGGCGTCCCGTCGATCCGGACGTCCGCCCCTGCAGCCAACCCTTGCCGATGTCGCCGACGCGGACCGTGCCGGGAACCAGGATCGTGAGCTGCGCAGCCTCGACCTCTGTCCTAATCGACGTACGAAACCTCTGACTATGTCAACCTCTTATGGCCCCACTATGACGGGGGTATTCCTTGCCCCACTGCGTGACGTCATCTGGAAGATGTCGTATTACCTCGGTGGGGCCGTGATTTCGGGGTTGGCGCGCACCAGGCCAGCCGACGGACGCTCGAGGAGGATGGCCCCGGGGTGCCGGGGCTGAAGGACCGGATCGGTGTCGGTGCCTCTAGGCCGGGGCGGGGCTGCTGCCGGTGGTGTCCCAGGAGTGGAAGTGCGCGGTTTGGCCCTGGTGGTGTTTATTGTTGTAATCCTGGGCGTAGGCCAGAGCGTCCTCAAGTTCGGGGAAGAGGCGGTCTTTGGTCCCGTTGTCGCACTTGACCAGGTAGGCGAGCTGCTTCAGTCCATAGCACTGGTAAACATGGGCAGGTCTGGCCATGGCGTTCCCCCTACTTCGTTCTCATGCGTTGCCGGGCCAAATCAGCCTAACTGACGTGGTGTAGTTGCATGGTGTGTGACGAACCCCTGCCTCCGCTGTGAACTGGTTCCGGTGGCCCGGCAGCGTCTTGGCGTATTGCCCTTGGGATTCTCTGTCTGACCCTCGGCATTGGGTTCATTATTGACACAAGCCTGTGTGGCGAGGGTGTATTGGACCCGGTAGCCCTGTTCCGGGGCCGCGGTGCCGAGCCCGATGAGGAGGTGGGTTTTGCCCGCACCACGCCATACCCTGCGAATCACCATCATCTGAGTACACTGCGAGGGCAAGGGAGGGAGCCCGTGCAAGATCGTCATGGATAACAATCTGAAGGCCATTCACAAGGAGGCGCTCCAGAGCCAGGCACGGCAGCGGGTGGATCTGATCGATGAGATGCGCACCGCAAAGAATGCGGCGGACAGAAAGCTGCCCCAGCGCGACATCGCCGGCCTTCTTGCCACGAGCCAAGCCAAGGTGCATCGGCTGCTCAAGGCCCTCGACCCCCGGGGAGGTCTCGTCGACAAGGATCCGGAGGAGATGATTCTACGCGCGTTCGCCTATGACTCTTCCGGGAAGACGCTTGTCGATGACCTGAAGGCGCTCTCATACACCTTCGGGAAATCCGCACCCTGCCCCCCATGACGGCCGGATGCCGGGGACTTGGGATCAGGTCCGCGCGGGGCGGGGATTTGGCCGTCGCCCCACCTGGGCTGGCATATATTTTGACGATCTCGCCATAGCCGGGGCCGCACGGGCTTACAAAGGGACCCGCGCGTCACTGCCGGCGGTCATGCCGCTGTTGTGACAGCGGGCCCTGCGGGTGCAGGCAAATCCAGCGCTTTGGACTCGATGGACCTTTGAGGCTATCGCAGGAGCGATCGGTGAAGAAGGGCGGACCTTGGCAGAGCAGTGGGCCTTCGTGGGCGGCTTTGCGGCCAGAGTCCTGTCCTCGCACTGGTCAATGCCCCTGCTATTTGGTCAGCGCGTAGGAGACCACGACGGTGGTGGCGGCCGCGAGGAGTCCCAGCAGCACATACGAGAAGACTCTGAACCGGCGGGCGCGCCGGTTGTCCTTCTCGAAGTGTCGGTAGTGCATTGGTTTTCTTCTCGGCATCGCCATCGTCCCCAATTCTGGATGTCCCTTTGATTCCACCCTAAAGTGTCACGAGATTTGACGGAGTCAGTAACGAAATAAGTCGTCCCCATCAATGCGGAAGCTATTATTGCAGCAGTGAATCGGTGTCGCCGGGCTTCGGCGGGAGAAAATTTGCTAATCTAATTCCGCGCCCGCGATGTTCGTTCCTCGGTTGCGCATCCCCGAGGAAGGCCCGTCCCGATCCCCATGGTCACCGGAGGGGCCTTCCTTGCACCCATCCTCCGAACAGCCCAGAAGTCGAGGCCAGGGCGTTCCTGTGCACGGGCCGGGGCGCCACGCGATACTTCGGAATAATTAATATCCCAATCTCGATTTATCTTCGCCAAGCCTCCTTTTAATCTTTTGTGCCGGTCGTCACGATCAAGCACAAACCTCACGGGGCATCGCCCGCCGTGGTGAAGATGCGACGGCTATGGTGGAATTACCTCCCCGGACCCAGGGCGTCCACGGGAATTCTTTTTCGTTGTGTAGCATGACTTCCACTGGGGGTGGAATGAAGACATTGATCAACGTCTTTGCGGGGCTGGGAAGTCCCTTTTTCCGGCACCGCCGGCGTGCTGTTTCCGGGAAACTCCGCGGGGTTCGGGGCGGGAAGGGCGCGGGCCCGGAGCGGGCGCATTCCGTTCGGGGCCGGGTTTCTCCGGCGCTGTTGGGCCAGGGGCTGGATGCGGTCTCTGAAGCTTCCCTGATCACGGACGCGGAGCAGTGCATCGTGTATGCCAACCCTGCGTTCACAGCCGTCACGGGATACAGCTCCGAGGAAGTACTGGGCCGGAACTGCCGTCTGCTCCAAGGCCCCGGATCTGATTCCCGGACCATCGCGGCGCTGCGGACGACGCTTGCCCGCCAGGAAACCTTCCGCGGTGAAATCCTGAACTACCGCAAGGACGGGACACCCTTCTGGAACGCACTGACCGTTTCACCGCTGCGGGACCGGACCGGCGCCGTCACGCATTTCGTCAGTGTCCAGCGGGATGTCACGGCCCAGAAGGCCCTGCAGGACAGGCTGCGCTTCCTGGCCCTTCACGATCCGGTCACCGGCCTGCCGAACCGGACCGCCCTGGACCGGCACCTGTCCGCACGCCGGGCAGACAACACCGTCCGGGCGGGTCATGTGGCGGTCGGGATCATCGCGCTGGACGACACCAGACCCGCCAACGACGTCGACAGGCACGAGACCGGCGATGCCCTGCTGTTGGAATTCGCGCACCGGATGCGGGCCAAACTACGCGACACCGATTTCCTGGCACGGCTTGGCGGTGATGAGTTCGTCCTCGTCATCGAGGACCTGGACCGGGAAACCCCGGAAGTGCAGCTCGGAAGCATCCTGGCCCGCCTCCACCAGGCCGTGGACACCGAATTCGTCCCCGCCCCCGGTACCGGCGTCCGGATGGGAATGAGCCTGGGCATAGCCCTGTGGACACCCGCCACCGAGACCGGCGAGGAGATCCTCCGACGGGCAGATGCCGTGCTCTGCGAACTCACATCCCGCACAGACGACCGCGACCCGTGGTGGCAGCTGGAGGACACGGACGCCGCAGCCCTTACCGGCAGCAACACCGCCCCTCTGCGGTCGACAGGCCCGAAGGAGTCCCAGGACGGCGCCAAACAGCCGGCCCCGGCCGGCCCAGCGCCCCGGAACGGGATCTTCACCGGCGGCCTGCGCATGTACTTCCAACCCGTGGTCGACCTGGATACCGGAAAGATCCATCTCCTTGAGGCCCTCGCCCGGCTGCACCTCACGGACGGCACCGTCCAGGTACCTTCAGCCTTCCTGCCGGGGCTATCCGAGGAAGACACCAACCGCCTCTTCCGTGACTCACTCGATCAGACCCTGGGCCACCTCGCCGCCTGGGACTCCGCCGGCCACCGGCTGCGGGCCAGCATCAATCTGCACCCCTCAACCCTGCTGGACCCGGACTGCGCCCACTGGGTCGCTTCGGCCCTGGACCACCACCACCTCACGCCCGACAGGCTCGTCATCGAACTCCTCGAAAACCATGCCGAGGACAGCGAAGCCCAACAGCGGACCTTCAACGACCTGCACGCGCTCGGGGTCGGAATGGCCCAAGATGACCTGGGCGCCGGACACAGCAGCCTCCGCAGGCTCACCGCCATGGCCTTTGACACCGTGAAAATCGACCACAGGGTCATCGCCCAACTGAACACCTCACCCATCCCTACCATGACGTTCCTGACCACGATGATCCGCATGGGCCAGGACATGGGCTGGCGCGTGATCGCCGAAGGCCTCGAAGACCACGGACTCACCGAAGCCGTCATCATCCTCGGCATCCCCTACGGCCAGGGCTACCACATCGCCCGACCCATGCCCGCAGAACAAGTCCCCGCATGGATCGCCGATTTCCAGCCGCCTTCCCGTCCGGGCCCCGTCCGTACCGTGCTCGGAGCCCTGGCCTTCCACTGGCAATACGCCCGGCTCGACTCCCCGCACCCCGGCCCCGTCGAAACCTGCTCGCTGACGAGCTTCCTGAGCAAGGCCATCCACGGCGAAGACGCCACAAAATGGCACCAGCAACAACACGCCCCCGCCAGGGACCACACCCCGGCAGGGATCGAACTGCTGCAATGGCTCACCGACCGTCTCACCAAGGACCGCCCCGGCAAACCCCTGACCACCACTACATGAGTGACCGGATCAACCCCGGACAAATCAAAAGGCTCCGGTCCTGCACGGAGTCATCACACCTTGCTGGACTGTCACCAGTCAGCGTGTTCTTTCACGCAGCACGGAGCCGCTTCAAACGATCACGCCGCTATCGAGCCGGAGGGAGATGTTCCCTGAGCTTGGGCGGGCTGATGAGTAACGAACTTCGTTTCAGACTGGTTGCTGGAACCCGAGTCCCCCTTGAACAATGAGCGGTCAGTCGGGGGAAAGTCCCCAGACTGCCGGACACTGGGACCGGAACACCAGAGCCCTCATTGGAAGATGGGTCTGGCGTTTGACCAGGTCAGAGTTCCCGGCCGTGGTTCTGCTGCTGTTGTTGTTGGCGGGCCAGGGCCGCGGCGCGTTCGGATTGTTCCCGGGCTGCGCGTTTGGCGGGGTCCTCCGCCGGGCCCGGCTCCTCTTGTTGTTGGGTGGCGCGGGCAGCGGCGCGTTCGGCGGTGAGCCGTTCCAGCCGGGACCTGAGCCGCGGCCGGGCCTTCTCGGTCTCGGTGGCTGCGGCGGGTTCCTGGCCGTTGGCTTCCCGGTCTTTGTCGGTGGCTTCCTGGGCTTCGGACGGGCCCGCGTGGGTGGCAGCGGCTGTGTCGAGGGCGTTGGCGGCGTCGAGCACGAGGTCTGTGTCGTTGGCCCGTTCGGGGGTGGCGTGGGCTGCCCGGGACATGGAGACGACGCGGTGGTGGAGGTCTTTGCCGATCTCCTGGTCCCGGAAGGCCACCGGTACCGGGACGGTTTCGGTGTCGGGGATGTTGTAGCGTTCCCGGAACGCGTGGACTTCGGCGGCGAGGTCCCGCCAGCGGCGGGCAGGTTCGTCCTTGGCCGGGACGGGGCCGAGCCCTGCGGACCAGGGGGTGGGTTCGGCGGCGATCAGGTGGCCGCGTTCTTCGAAGCGGGCAGCCAGGATCGCCCGGCGGGCCAGGAGCTCCTGGCGCCATTGGGCGGGCAGGTAGTTGCTGTCCAGGAGGGTCCGGGCGGGGGCGAGCCATTCCGGCAACCGGTCCGGCGCCTTCACCTGGGTGACGGGGCCGGGGGTGTGCAGGCGGAGGCGTTGTTCGGCGCGGATCTGCGCGGCAACGGTCCGGGACTGGTGGTAGCGGTCCCGGTGCCCTGCCAGGGCGGCGTCCTTGCCCCAGCGTGACTTCGGGCCGCGTTCCACGGTCTCGGTGGCGCGGCGGTGGTAGTCCAGGTACTGGTTGCGGATGGCCTGCTCGCCGCGCAGCTGCCGGATCCGTGAGTGCATTTTCTTCGCCTCGGCCGGGTCGTTGAGGGCGGCGGCTTCGCGGGCGGCAAAGCGGTCCAGGTTGATCCGGTTCTCCAGCTCCTCATCGGACAGGGCCCCGTAGGGGCGCCCGGTCCAATGGGCCGGCTCCCCCGCCCCGGAACCCTTCTGCGCTGGGGATGACATTTGCCCGGCTGCTAGCTGTCCGGTCGGTGCCTGTCCGTTCGTGGACTGGCGGTCGCGGGTGGCCTCGTTGCTCATGGTCTCGATGCTGGTGGCCTCGTCCTTGGTGGCATTGTCGAGGGCGGTTTTGGCCAGTGTGGCGCGGTGTTCGGCGGCTTGTCCGAGGTCGGCGAGCTGCGTATCGGTGAACCCCGCCATGGGCCGGGCCCCGGCCTTGGCGAGCAGCCGGTCGGCGTGGTTGACGATGCGTTGGATACGCCAGGCGAGCACCGCGGATGTGTCCTCGGCCGTGCCGAATTCCCGCTGCGCGTACGCGGTGGCCATGAGTTTCCGGGGGTCCCAGCCGGCGGTTTCGGCCCTGGCGAGGTTCGCCGCGACGGCGCCCCAGGACTCGGCCGAGATGAAGGTTTCCGCCACGGCTCTGCCCATGATGTGCCGGGCGATGCCGGCCATGCGCTCGGCTTCGGCGAGTTCGTTGACGTGGCGGTACTGGGCGAGCAGGGTGGCGGTGGCGTCGACGCGGTGGTGTTCGGCGGCCATGGCTTCGTGCGCGGATTCCTCCAGGCCGTGGTTCGCCGCAATGGACGCGAGGACCTGGTCGCGGGTCTGGCCGACTTCGACGATCACGTAGGAGCTGTTCCGGGCGGATCCGCGGGTGGACATGACGTAGGCGTGGTTGCGGGTCGTGGTGGCGTCCATGACACTGACGGCCTTCACGGTGGTAAGGCCCTGGACGCGGGTGGAGGTGGTGGCGTAGCCCAGGTGCACGTGGGCGCGGACGTATTCGCCCGGGAGCCTCACCCGGCCCCCGTGCCCGAGGTGCTCGACAGTGAGGGATCCGTCGCGGTGGGTTCTCCGGACCCGCCACAGGTCCCCGTTTTTCACGCTCTCTGCCCCGCGTTTGGCTTTGAGCCGGCCGTCGTTCAGGCGGGTGACGACGTGGTCGCCGGTGTGGGCGGCGGCCCCGTCCCGCATCAGGACTCCGCGGGAGCGGGGGTCCACGTCGCCGGTCTGCAGCCGGTAGGCCTGGGCGCGTTCATTCAGCCGGTCCACCATCTCGTTGCCCGGGGCGATGATCACGGAGTCGTCCCCCGCGTTCAGGTGGGTTTGGAAGGCGGTGAAGGCAACTTGCTCCATGGTGGCCGCGTCGCCGGCGACGATCCGGCCGTTGGCCTTGTACCAGGCGAACGGGTCGACCTCCCCCACGCGGGGGGTGCGCAGGGCCAGGGACGCGGCGGCTTCTTCGAGGTTGACCACGTTCTTCCCGTCCGCGTCGACGGTCCGGAAGCGCTGCACGGCGAGCAGTTCCACGGCGCCGGCTTCGGCGACCAGCATCCGCAGCGCTCCCCCGGCCTGCACGGCACCGATCTGGTGATCGTCCCCGACGAACCGCACGACCGCGCCCTTGTCCCGGGCCAGGGTGATGACCTTGGCGAGCTTATTAGTGCCCTGCATTCCGCCTTCGTCCACGATGATCAGGTCCCCGGCCCCGAAGTCCAGATGCGTGTAGTCCCCATGCCCGGCCAGGTCCTTGTCGTGCACGGTGAGCATCAGGTCCGTGGTGGCAGCGACGGCGTTAATACTTTGCCCGAGGGCTTTGGCGGCGATCGCGGACGGGGCGAGGGCGATCACCTTGTGCCCGGCCGCGGTGACGGCTTCGCGGACGAGTTCCATGGCGGTGGTCTTCCCGGCACCGGCCGGCCCGATCCCCACGGCGAGGAGCTTTCCGGAGGTGGCGAGCTCCCGGGCGAAGGCCACCTGGTCATCGCCCAGGGTGTACCCCTTGGACTTCTTGAGCCGGGCGTTGAACGCCTCCAGAGCGGTGTCGAATCCTGCCCTGGTCGCCGCCGGGGTGACGTCGGTGGCGGCGGCGCGCAGCAGCAGGTTCTCGTCCGCGAGGACCCGGGTGGAGGTGTAGCGGGTGTCGGTGCGGTGCACGAAGACACTGGTCCCGTCCTCGCGGGCGAGGGCCCGGAAGGTCGGGTGGATGCTGGCCGGGGTCAACGATACCGAGAAGGTCCCCAAAGCGGTGTCGATCACCTGATCGAGGGTGGCGGTGTCGACGTGGCCGTGCTCCATGCCGTGGGTTTTGGCCCAGCGCCAGGCCTCGGCCATGACGTTCTGCCGGCTCCAGGTGGCGCGCTTGTCGGAGACCTCCGCAATGATCTTTTCTGCCGCCGCGGCCACATCAACACCAGCCGACGGGCCGTGCTGTTCCCGGGCGTGGTGTGCGGAGGTGAGGGCCTGCTCGATCATCCTTTTCACGCCGTGTTTGCCGATCATCCCGGCGGCTTGGTGGTGCCATTGGGCGACCTGGGCGGCGAGGGAGGGGGCGTGGGCTTTGTCGGGGCGGGTCTGCAGGTTCGCGGTCTGCATGATCTTCAGCATGGCCGCCTTGTCCGGGGCCCGGCCGTGCCGGTCCGTGTAATCGGCCACGAGGTCCTCGACGATGTCGCGCATGGATTCGCTGCGCCGGGCGAAGCCGCGCACGACCTTATCGGGGATGGCTTTGATTTCCATGACCGGCTGCCTGGACGCCTCCGGGGTGCGGGCTTCAAACTGTATGCCGGCTTGTTCGAGGTACATCTGGGTGCGGGTGTTGTAGAGCTCGGACACGGCGACGGCGGTGCGGTGCAGCAGTTTGGAGTCGATGGTTTTCCAGTGCCCTTTGCCGTCCTGGACCTTGTTGGAGACCACGACGTGGTTGTGCAGGTTCGGGTCCCCGAGGCGGGAGTCGTGGTGCCGGAAGCTGGTGGCCACGACCCCGCTGGTGCCTTCCTGGGCGATGCCGTTCCGCCCGGTCCGGGTCGCGATCCCGCGCTCCTCCAGGTACAACAAGGCATCCTGAATGGCCCGTTCGTGGGCGTCCTCGACCAGGGTCCGGCCCGTCTCCCCGCCCAGGGCCCACAGCACGGAGACGCTTTTGACGGGGGTGAAGGTGAGGTCGAATCCGGCGACGGCGGTCTGCTGCGGGCGCAGCTGCACGGTGATGAACCGGCCGAGTTCTTCCTTGGTGGAGGGCCGGCGGCCGTGGGTGTCCAGGAAGAGTTTCGCGCCTTCCTTGACCTTCAGGTTGCGCTTCTCGACGGCGGTGGGTTTGCGTCCCTGGACGCGTTCGAACGCCGCGGTCGCTTCGCTGATCTTCCTGCCCAGCTCGGAGTCTTTGGCCGTGTATTCGTAGTATTTGGCGCCGAGTTTCGCGGCCCGTTCGGCGTCCTTCCGCGAAAGACCGGCGGCGGTTTTTTCGGTAATGATGCGTTCGCGGTCGGGGTGCAGGCCGTGCCCAAACAGGTTCTCCATCTGCTGCTCCGTCACGGTCCCGGTGACGCCGAACGCGGGCAGGTTGGACCCGGTCCACTGCCCGGGCGGGTAGCCTTCGGCGGTGTAGTAGTCCCCGAGCTTGCTGCCCGGTTCACGGACCTGGTCGCCGGTGGCGATCTGAGACGTGTAGTACAGATAGCCGGTCCCGGCGCTCAGTACGTGCAGGCTCATCACCCGCCCAGCCTAGCGGCAGCGGCCTCATTTATCGAAGATGCCAGAGGTGTGGCTGATTCTGGTGGTTTTCGCTGATGGGAGTGGGCGAGCATCTTGCCGGAAATCATCCAGGGTCGGGCCATCAGGTGTGGTGATGCGGTTCTCCAGGGGAGAGCTGGCTGTTGGCAACATGCCTTTTCGTTGTCAATGGTCGGGCTCGATGGTGGTGAACCGTCCGCCGGGGGTTGTCCACGGGTGGGCAGGGCAGAGACCGGGCGTTATCTCGAAAGCTATCCACGTGTGGACAACCCAGGGCACAACCAGGCCGCAGGGAGGCGGAGCCGACCGGAGGGCGATTTCGGCGCGGCCAGCGCCTGCCGCCCCGGCGGCACTCGGGTCCGCCCTGCGCGGTCCCGGCGAACCCGCCCAGTGCCGGGATGGTGGGCGTGGTGGTTCGACACGTTCACCCGGCCGTCGATAGGCTGGGGCCATCACAGACAGCGCCGGGGGAAAGGCTTCTGGCCGTTAGGTTTTGGGGGTGGTTGGTGCGATGGCACTGACACGGAATTCAACGATGATCGAGGCCCGGCGCAAGGCCCGCGACTATGCGCAGAAGCGCCAGGAACGTGAAGGCAAGCTTGTCGCCCTGGCCGAGGAATTCTTCATCGCCGGCGGCGAAGCGGAAAAGATCCTGGACGCCGCCGAGGCCAAGGCCGGGCAGATCATGACAGCCGCCCAGGGCAAGGCCGATCAGGTGCGCGCCGCCGCGAAGATCCAGGCCGAAAAGAAGGCAGCCGGAACAGCCACGATCATCCGCAGGATGATCGACCTTGACGTTCCCAAGGCGGAGATCGCCGAACGCCTCGGCGTCACCCAGGCAGCGATCCGCAAAGCCGCCGGCGCCGAGAGCGCAGGCACTGAGAACAGTGACGCCCTCGATGAGGCCGGTGACGGTGACGACGACGCCGCACCGGTGGACGGCAACCACGGGCACGACGGGCAACCCGCCGGATAGCCGGCACCTGGTGGATGGCCCGGGGGTGAAGATCAGACGTGGCCGCGCTCCTGGCCGAGCGGGACTCCCGCGCCGTGGTCCAGGCATGGTTCCAGGGCATGAACCCGCAGCTGGAGGACCTGGCGCCGGCAAGGCTCCTGCACGACGGCGATACGGACGAAGCGGCACGTCAGGTGCTCGCCGCGGCCCGAGCGTTCGCGGCCACGGGCTAGCCGAAGTGGACCGCACCGAATATTCGGGGCAATTGTCCAGACGTGTCTGGACAATTACCCCTCACCCGGCGGGCCGATGGCTTCACAACGGATGGTTGCACCGGCCGCCCTGGCAGCCCGGCCATCAACGCGTCACTTCGCGACCGAGATCGTGGAAGTAGCCCGCGCCTGCGCCGCCGTCTCCAGCTTTGAGCGGCTGTTCGTCGTGCTGGCCGAATGGAGAGCGACGGCCGAGGCGGTCGCCGCCGGGTACACCCCTGACGACCAGCTCGAGTGGCCGGATGACTCCGAAACGGTTTCCCACCCACGGGCCGGAGAGTGAGCCCTAAGAAGGAGACCGTCCCCCGTCCGCTGCGCCGTACCGAACACGAAATTGTCTTCGGTACGACAAATGCGCGCAAGGGATGGACTGGTGCGGCGAATATAAAGACTTTAAAGAATTTAGAGCCATGTAAAGGACAAACCTCGAAAGCCCTGTTCGAGCCGGCCGCCGGCGCCCGCTTCCGACCGGCCGTGCTGATATGCCGGGGCCTTCGTCGAGGGAATCGAGGGCCTGCTTGGGGTGGCGGAAGGTCCTCCCCTACTCTTGGAATTGCCGTCGGGATTCGCGGGGCCGGGCGAAGGATCGCGGGGCCAAGGGGGCCGGACGGCTTGGACCATAAGGAGTTTCATGGCGGACCTGGTTCCGGAGTATTTGAGCTATGACTACCGGTGCCGGTTCCGCGGGGTGCCCGGGGTGCGGCATGACCCGGGCGACTACCCGATGTTCTGGAAGGTCAAGGTCAAAGGCCGTGTCTGGGACGACGAGAATGACGGCGGCGACGGCAAGGAAGTCTCCGTCGGCGAGGCGGAGCTGTACATCGTGCCCGACGCAGGGATCATCGACCTGTTCCTGACCCTGGACGCCGTGAACCAGGAAGTGGCCAACGTCGGCGAAATGCTGACCATTAATCGCCCGGACCTGATCCGCGACATGAGCCTGGGCGGGGACCTGTTGATCCTCTCAGGGCTGCGGGTCGGCCCAAAGTACCGGGGAAACAAGCTCGGGCACGCGATCCTGAAAGCCATCCTGAATACCGTCGGCAGGTCCTCGACAAAAGTCATCCTCGAGGCCCTCCCCGAACCCACCGACCACTCTCCGATGGAAGGCAGCCCCGCCTACCTTTCCGGGAAGACGGCGTTGCGCCGGTACTGGGAAAGCTTCGGCTTCCAGCCAGCCCACGCCGACTACCTCATCTTCGACGACATGGCCGATACATCGGACTGACCTAGGCCGCCTCCGCCCTGCCTCACAGAAGCCTCCTTTGGCCGCCACTCCCCCTCCCCGGGGCGAAGAAGGGTCTTGCCGGCTGCCCGGAAAACGCAAGGCCCCACGGTGGACGCGCCGGGACCCGTCACGGCGATGCAGCAAGGCGGCGCGGGACAACCGCCAGCATGCCCCGGGGCCCTTGAGAGCCGTTGAAGCCACGGCATCACGCTGCGCTCACACAAGCGGCGATGATTCGCCCGGGACTCGTCACCGTCCGGGCAGGGCCCGCCCAGGAGCCGGCGTGAACGCCCCCCGTCAGGCTCTGGTGCGGCTGAGGGCTGGACGGGGCCTTCGCGGGGCGACGTCGGGCACAACAGGCGTCCGCGGGGTTGACCGGTCAATGACCCGTGTCCAGGGGGTTGGTTTGGCGGGTATCCGGGTCGTGGCCAAGAATCCTGGGCAGGTCCCGGATCGAGATGTTCAATTCTTCGCACCAGTGCCGGCAGAACAGCGGCGTCATGCGGCCGGGGCCGTTGCGGCCACGGCATCACCGCTGTGGTGACACAACCGCGGTGGGTATGATGAGCTTGAAGTTAACCAAATTCACCTCGTACTCCAAATTCACCTAATTCACCTTTATTCACCCCGTGGAGGTTGTGTGCCCGTCGCCGAGAACCCGTTCCGTCCCTCGGCCGGTGCCACCCCGCCGGAGGTGATCGGCCGCTCGGGGCTCCTGGATGAGTTCGAATACGGCCTGCGTCTGGGGTCGGGCGCGCCGGGGTTGCTGTCCATCTTCACGGGAGCCCGGGGCATCGGCAAGACCGTCATGCTCGGCGCGGCACATGATCTCGCGCGTGAGCACGGATGGGCCGTCGTGTCCGAAACGGCAACCGGTACCTTCATGGGGCGCATCGGGGAAAAAATGCGCCGCCTGACCCAGGAACTGGGCGAGCAGCCGGAGTCACGACGCCACATCACGGGTGTGTCCATCGCCGGCTTCAGTATTACCTCCCAGCTCTCGCCCGAGCGGCAGGTGGATTGGCGGGAATTGGGCGAAACACTGCTGGCGCTGTTGGACGAACGCGGCACCGGACTGCTGATCACCGTGGACGAGATCCATGCCGCGGACCGGACCGAATTGGCGCAGCTGGCGGCCAGTGTCCAACACTTCATCCAGGACCGGCTGCCCATCGCGCTGATCTTCGCCGGCCTGCCCTCTGCGGTGTCTGATCTGCTCAATGAGGGCGTGGCGACGTTCCTGCGCCGGGCCGACAAGATCGACCTGCACGCGGCCGCCATCAAGGACGTGGAGAAATCCTTCAAGGACACCTTTTCCGGCGCGGGGATCACGGTTGCTCCCGAGCTCGTCCGTAAAGCCGCAGCGGCCACGGGAGGCTACCCTTTCCTGATCCAACTGGTCGGCTATTTCCTGTGGCGGGAAGCCGAGAACCAGAACGATTCTCTCTCCCCCGCCGCCGTCGACAGGGCCATTGCCGGCGCGATCCGGCGCAACGAACGCGTCGTCATCGAAGCCGCCCTGGCGACCGCGTCAGCGAAGGACCTCGAGTTCCTGCACGCCATGTCGGTCGATGACGGGCCGTCACGGACCGCGGACATCATCGCCCGCACCGGCTCGGGTCCGACCCTCGTCGCCAAGTACCGCACCAGGCTCCTGGCCGCGGGACTTATCGAATCCATCAGCCACGGACGAGTCGACTACGCCATCCCGGGCCTGCGCGAATACCTGCGCAAAAACCCGGCGTCCTGACCACACCGGAGCCCCCGGGACATCCGCCCGGCAGGATCCGGCTCCCGCGATAGCGCCACGCTGGCACTTCCGTAGCGGGCTGAGGGCACATCAGGACTCCGGTGAGGTTGCCTGAGGCTGAGCTGGTCCGGGCTTTCAGTGACATCGTGGGTGTGAAGCTGTCGCGTACATCGGTTCGGTCAAGGAACCCCGGGCCGGTGCGCCACGGGCCGACGTGGAACGGAAGCCCTCCGCACAGGTCATGACCCGGCTCCGCCATGCCTGCCACGTGGCCGCGCACCTGGCCGAGCGGGACTCCCCCGCCACGGCCCGGGCTTTCACGGCGGCCACGTGCCAGCCGACAGACACTCGGGCAATTGTCCAGACGCGTCTGGACAATTGCCCTCACCCGGCGGGCCGATGGCTTCACACCCCGGATGGTTGCACCGGGCGCCCTGGTGGCCCAGCCCATCAACGGCGTCACTTCCGGTGCACCGGCGGGCCATCCATCGAGGGGCGCCAGAACCGTCGCTTGCACGTTCTGAACATATTCAGAATAATGGGTTTATGTCCATCGTCGCGCACAGCCGCTCAGCTACCTCCTCGGACTTGTCGCGGAACCCTGCCCAGGTCTTCCGTGCCGCCGAAGAGGGTCCCGTCACGATTACCCGCCGCGACGGTGAGCCCCTGATATTGGTCCGGTCGAGCACGATCGAGCAGGAGCACGACGCGCTGCGCCTTGCCGCGAATCTGGTGGCCGCATCCCTGGCGCCTGGCGAAGGGAGCTTCGCCGAACGATTGCTCGGGCCGTTCCCGTGGCTGGGTTTCCTGCCGCATGAACAGCGCGAACACTTCGCGACCGAGATCGTGGAAGTGGCCCGCGCCTGCGCCGCCGTCTCCAGCTTTGAGCGATTGTTCGTGGTGCTGGCCGAATGGAGAGCGACGGCCGAGGCGGTCGCCGCCGGGTACACCCCTGACGATCAGCTCGAGTGGCTGGATGACTCCGAAACGGTTTCCGACCCACGGGCCGGAGAGTGAGCCCGAAGAAGGAGACCGTCCCCCGTCCGCTGCGTCGTACCGAACACGAAATTGTCTTCGGTACGACAAATGCGCGCAAGGGATGGACTGATGTTCTCGCGGTGCAACGCAACGCTGTCGTGGAGGCATGGGAGCGCCTGACCAAAGATCCGTTGAGCAACGACCAGACATGCCATGGGATGAAAGGCGATCTGGAGTTCCTCCCCCGCAAAGGCTCAACCCACCGCAGGCGGCAGTATGAGCTGTCCAATGGTGCCAGGATCTGGTTTTACGTCCACGACGGAACCGTGGTCCTCATCGATGTCCACACGCACCACCCGAACGCCACAAAGTAACCCAGGCCGCCGGGCACGACCCCCAGCACCCTCAGGGACGACCGGCCCAGCCAACCCCTGGTCTAGCCAGCCGCTTCCGCCCCCGAGGAATTCTTCCGCCAGGGATGCCCGCAACCGCCTGGCCTGATCAGGACTGGTCCCATGCCTCTACCGTGAGCTTCGTGTCCCCGGGGCACATCGCAATACCCTCGTCGTTGATGGTCCCGCCCCAGGCCAGAGGCGTTTGGTTCCAGCCCCCTGATCCGCCCTTGCGGCTAATACGCCGGTCCAGTGCTGCGCGCTGCGAAAGTGAAAACATGGGAATGACTTCTGCCGCAGCCACCTCGTAAACATAGGGATAGCCGCCGCTGTCTTGAACAAGCGCCGCCCGGTTCCCGGCCACCAGATTGTTGATCCAGTCAAGACCGTGCGCGGACCAGCCCGCAAGGCTCTGCCGCTTCCCTTGTCCGTCGTAGTAATAAACCGATACATCGAAACCAAGCATCCGTTGTCCCTTCCGGTTCATGAGCTCTCCGAAACCAACGTAGTGGAGCCGGCGCTCACGGCATCCCACCATGACAACGTCGATACGACGGGCACGTCAACGGAACGACTCTCTCCGCGCCGGACACCGTGTGTCGGGTGCGGCATGACCCCATCAGAGACCAGGTTTCCTGTACTGCCCGTGCCGGATGGACGCTTTCGCCCCGGCCGTTCCGCGAGGCTCCCGGACGTCAATCCAGGAATTGGACGCGAAACACCTGCCCCTGGGGCCGAACCCCCGGAGTTCCGCGACCAGGGGGCGACGTGGATGACGCGGCCGCGTCAGGTGCTTGCCGCGGCCCGGGCTTTCACAGCGGCCACAGGCTAGCCGACGTCGACCGCGCCCGAACACTCGGGCAATTGTCCAGACGCGTCTGGACAATTGCCCCTCACCCGGCGGCCCGATCGCTTCACTCCCCGCATGGTTGCTCCAGCTGCCCTGGCAGCCCGGCCATCAACGCTCGATTCGTCAAACCGGGTTTCGGGCTCATACCGGCCTGCCGCGCCTCTCCTACTAAACCTCCATAAGATAGCTGTTTTATTGCATTAGATGATGCAATGAAACAAAATAGCTACATGAACAGTAGCGAGGCCATGCGCCGTCTCGGGGAGAACCTGCGAAGCCGCAGAATCATTCTCGGCTTGTCGCAGGAGCTTGTCGCCGAACGCGCTGATGTCTCCCGGCCGACCCTGATGCGCCTGGAAACCGGTGCGGGTGGAAAGATCGAGCACCTGATGACGGTGGCGTCCGTGCTCGGTGTTGCTGAAGACCTTATCAGCGCCCTCGATCCCCTGAATACTGATCTAGGCAGGGCGCGGGCGCACCTGCTGGGCAGGCAGCGCGCCCCGAGGAGGAGCTAGTGGCGGCCCGGAACATCAGGCGCGTCGAGGTGCTCGTCAACGAGACCCTGGCCGGTGTGATGGACATTGAAACGGACGGGCTTTCCGCCCGCGAGCACGTCTCGTTCACCTACGCCGACAGCTGGATGTCGGCCGCGGACGCTTTCGAAGTCTCCCCGGAGCTGCCCCTGCGGCGCGGGCCCCAGAACCCCACCCGGGGCCGTGAGCTGTTCGGGTCCTTCCAGGATGCCGCCCCGGATGGCTGGGGCAGGAGGCTGCTGTTCGAAGAACTGCGCCAGCAGGCCCTCGCCAGAGGTGCCGGCCGCATTCCACCCACCGGGGAAGCCGGCTACCTGCTGCTGGTCAACGATGAGACCAGGCAAGGCGCACTCCGCTTCAGGGAGAACGGGCAGTTCCTGTCCTCGTGGGGCAAGGAGGCCAGAATCCGCGACCTCGCGCAGCTCGCGGACGAAGCCAGGCTGTTCGCTGAAACCGGTGAGGTCAACCAAGAGAACTCCTTGCTCCTGGGCGCCGGTTCTTCTCCTGGCGGTGCCCGGCCAAAAGCCTGGATACGGGACGAGGACGGGTCCATGCTGTTGGCAAAGTTCCCGAAGACATCGGACGTCGGCAACGTCCAGCTGTGGGAAATGGTCGCCATCAGACTCCAGCAGCGGGCAGGCATCAGGGTCGCCGAGTCGCGGCTGATGCCCCTGTCGGCGTTCTCCCACATCTTCCTCACCCGACGATTCGACCGCGACGGCAACCGGCGCATCCCGTACATGAGCGTGCGCACGGCCCTCCAGCTCGACACCTACTCGCACCCCGATTACGTGAAAATCGCCGGTGAAGTCGCACACATCTCCGCCGAACCGGTCCAGGACGCCAACGAGATGTTCAACCGTGCCGCTCTCATCGCCATGGTCAACAACACCGATGACCACATGAGAAACCATGGGCTGCTGCGAACCGGCAAAGGCTGGCGCCTGTCACCATCGTTCGATGTGAACCCGATGCCCGTTGGAGCATCGGAAACACCCCTCACCCCGGACGGCGGGCTCTTCGACAGGGACGTCCGGGATCTGCTGGACTTCGCCGATGCTTTCCGGCTGACCAGGGACGCGGCCATCGGCCGGCTGCAGCAGGTCGCCGGCGCGGTATCCCACTGGCGCCAGGACGCCCTCAGTCTCGGAGCCGAACCTGACTCCCTCAACTACATGGCCAAGGCCTTCGACGGTGAGAATACCAAGCGGGTGGCCTCCCTGACCCCCGCCCCGGCAGTGATAGACATGGGCGGATCATCAACCCCGGTCCCTGCGCGTTCGCACGGCGACGTGTGGGTGCCCGGGCACACCCGTGCCGGGAAGCTTGTCCCGGGGTACTTCCGCCGACGGAACTGAGCGGCTCCCCCGGCATGGGTCACGGATCCAATCACTACCCCATCGCGGGCCTCAGGAGACCCGGAGGATCCGGCCCGAGGGCAGCTGAAGGTGGATCGGCAAGACGAGTTGAATGGGCGCATCGCCGATCGGTTCGTCGAGCAATTCGTTGATCGACCGTTGCCCTTCCAGTTCTTGCGTCCCGCTCGTCTCCACCCCACGACTGTATATTTCCGGCGCCGGACCGCGGCACAGGACACACAGGGGTCTTACGTCGGGCGAATCACCTGCTCGAACCTCACCACCGGCGATGACCCGGAGTCGTTGTCAGCACAGACCTGTCTGAGACCGGTTCACGCGCTGTCAGGCGTCGGGGTCGTGGCCAAGGAGGGCTAGCAGTTCCCGACGTGACATCATTGCCTGCTCGTAGCCGTGTTGATAGAAAAGCGGTGTCATCTCCCCCAAGGCTGGTGTCGTCGAGTTCGTGGATCATTTCGACCGTTTCCAGGATGACGGCCTCGACCTCCGGAGGCAGCAGCCCCGGCCAGTCGGCACCTGCTTCCGGGTTGGTCACAACATCGTGCCTTTCGCGCTCCATCTCGTCCAATCTCATTCGGCCGCTGGAAATCTGCCGGCGTCATCCGCGGGCTCTCACCGGCTGCAGGGATCCGGCTTCACCCGCCCTGGTTATCGTTTGTTATAGAACCGCGTTTCTATAACAAACGATAACGACCAGGCCGCTTCCGGGGGATGCCGCGCGAGTGGCCCCTCCCGCCATACGTGGCCTTGGGCGAGACGCCGAGTTCTTCCAAGGCCAGCATGAGCAGCTTGGCCGGTACGAGCGCGAAGAACAACGTCAGCACACCGCACATGGCCATGACGACGAACGCGAACGACAGGCCGCCCATGAGGCTTTCGACACTGACGGACAGCGGTCCGGCGGCGAACAGAACGTCCTTTCCCTGCAGGAAAAGCGCCCGCAGGGCGAAGAGCAGAAAACCGACGACGGCGAATAATTTGCCATAGGTGGGCAGGAATGAACGGGCCAAAAACCGGTACCGCGGGAATCAATTCGTACCCCGCATCGTGAACGGAGGAAAGATTGCCCGGGAGAACGAGGACCCGTCCAGCACCCTGTGGCGGCCGCCGCCGCAGGTGGTCGGCTGGAAAGACACCGACAGCTACTGGTCCGTTGCCGAAGATGGCTTCGTTGAGTCCGCGGCGCGAATTGCTGCTTTGTGCAGACAGCATCTGCACAAAGCAGCGGGGCAGGTTACTCGTCGTCCAGGTCCAGCGCAGTGACGATTGCTTCGGGCGACGGCAGCGCCTGTTGCTCCGCCTCCGGAAGTGCTTCGTAGGTGTAGGAGGCCACTGCCAGCGGCTGTGCTGCGCCATCGAGCGCGTACCGGACCGTGTGCTGGTTCTTGGATCCGCAGACAAGAATGCCTACCGCCGGGCGCTGCCTGGAGAGCCGGATCTTGTCGTTGACGACAGAGACATAGAAGTTCAGTTGCCCGAGGTGTTCGGGCTTAAACTTGCCGGCTTTCAATTCGACCACTACATACCTGTCCGTAGGTATGTGGTACAGCAGGAGATCGATGTAGAAATCATCGCCGCCGACCTCCAGATGCACCTGGCGGCCTGCGAAAGCCATACCAGTGCCGAATTCCATGAGTGTCTGTGCCATGCGCAGCGTCATGGCCTCCTCAATGGCAGCTTCGTCAGCTTCTGGTGTCAGGCCCAGGAAATCCAGGACCAGAGGATCTTTCGCGACCTCCCGCGCCAAAGCCGTGCCCTCCCCGGGAAGACGCGCCTCAAGATTATTAGGCGCGGAACCTTCGCGTTCATGAAGTCGGGAGGCGATTTGGTGCTCCAGAACCGAGAGCGACCAGCCATGGCGTACGGCACGGCGGGCATACCATTCACGCAGGTCCTGGTCCCGCAACTGGTCAAGAAGTGCGACATTGTGGCTCCAGCTGATTTGTGCAGACACTGTCTGCACAAATCCATCCGGACCATCCCATGCTTCTGCAAGAGCACGCATGTAGTAGAGATTTCGGCGCGAGAAGCCCTTCATCTCCGGGAACTCCCGACGCAGGTCATCGGCAAGGCGGCCCAGCACCTTACTCCCCCAGGGTTCCGACTGCTGCCGGTCCAGAATCATGCGGCCGATTCTCCAGTAAAGCTCGATCATTCCGGCGTTCACGACCCGCTGCGCACGGAGCCGGGCGGAAGCGACGAGAGTCTTCAGCGACGCGAGAGTCGTGGCGTAGTCAGTCGGCAGTTCTGGCTCAAGGGAAGACACGCATCCCACCCTAGCCCCTGCCTATGACAAGACCCCGGTCTGACCCCCGGTAGGCGCGAACAACGATTCGATTGAAACGAATAATCACCGAAGTTTCCTGGCGCTCTTGCCCACCCTCCCAGGTCACTTCCTCGTCAGCCAAGGGGCCAGGTGCTCCTTATGTCGCGGCTGGACTATCTTTGCGTTGCACCCCGGTACTTACGCAACCGGTCTCTGGCCGCCAGACCGCGCAGGCCGGGCGTTCCGTCGCTTTGCCTGCGCACACCCGCCGGACACTTGCCGGCCATGCCGCCGAAACGCCGACGTAAACCTGCCGGCCCATCCTGGCATAAACGAAAGGCAACGCAGGAGCTGATGCACGATGGACGATCCCGTTCGCGCTCAGCGGCTCCACCGACGGTTTCCCGTCCGGATGGCCGCAAGGCCTGATTGCTCCGGATGGAGGAAGCGCCCCACCGTGCGGTTCAGGCCGCACTGCTCTCGAATGGAGCCACGGACTGTGGCGCATTTGCTTCCATGCCCCTCAGGCCCGGCACCATAGCCGTCAACATTGCAGGCCGCGGTGTTGTCAGCAGCGGGCGCGATAAAAAAGTATCTGCCCGTATAAGTTTTTCTTTATACCGAGAGGTAGCTACCTGCCAGCCCGGTTCGACATCCGGTCCAACAGCCTGTTGGACAAAGTCCGGGACCACCGCGCCGGTTCGTACCGGAGCCAGTTCACGGTGTGGCAGTGATTGTTCCGAGGGCAACACCAGCGTGGCCGGGGAGGGCAACGAGGACTTTCCCGCTGCCGGTGCCGGTGACCCGGACCGTGAACGTGCTGCCTGCGGCGGGGAGGGGGAAGAAGGAGATCGGCCTGATTCCGAAGCGAAGCTCGGTGTTGGCCTGGCCCGGCCCGGTGTGTTGGAGGGCGAGGCGAAGAAGATTCCGGGTGGCTGGTGGGCTGGTTTGGACCGTGCCGGTGATTTCGTACCATGGCGCGTCCCCGAGCTGCCGGACGGCCGCGACGCGGCGCCAGGCGATTCCGAGGTACAGGGCGAGCGAGGCCAGAGGTGTGAGCATGAGGACGCTCAGCCCGATCAGCAAGAGCCCTGTCGGTTGCGGGAATCCGCGGATCTGAACCCAACCAGGGTCGAACTGGTCGTGGCGGACGACCATGGCCGCCCCGATTGATGGCATCACGGTGCACGGTTCGGGCACCGATGCGTGGGTGCGTATTTGCCGGCCGTCGACGCGATAGGCCAGGCCCAGATCACAGGCCGGGTCGAACCTGCCCTGGTAGTCGCGCTGGCTGGTGATGACGGCGTTCGTTTCGGCCCAGTTGCCCCAGATCGGCTTGCCCGCGTGCCAGAACACCAGCGCCGCGACGATAAAGACCAGGGACACGACCACGGTCCGCGCCCGTGCGCTGCGCACCCAGCGCGCCATCAGGGCGTCGACCCCGCGCGCCGGCGTGTCCCCGAACGGTTTCGAAGCCTGCACGTGCACGCCGGGAGCGAGCACCGTGGTCATGTCCATGGATCCCCCATCTGCCGCCCATTCCAGGACGTGGCCGTCACGGCGGGCCCTGACCCGGGCGTTCGGCGTCCGTGCACACCGGCCCCTGTCGCTGAGGACTGAGGAACATCTCCCCCTGGCTCCCGCTTCCTCCGGGATACCACCGGACGCAATATCTCCTCTGTTTGCTTCAAGGGTGGGCAACTGCAGCGGCCGGAGCGCAAAGCCGTCCCGGCCGCTGCCTGTGTCCTGCCGTTCGGCTCAGCGATGTGCCGAGGCGCTGATGACAATGAAGAGGAAGATCACGAGCCAGAGAACGCCGGCGATGGTGTCGATCCAGCCAAGGACTTTGCCCAGGGTGGCGGAGTGATGCAGTTTCTCGGCTTTGTTGGCGTTGACGATGGCCAGCGGGCCGAAGACGATTCCCAGGATGAAGAAGCCGACGACACCGAAAATGGTCGCCTTCTCCTTGAATTTGCTGCCCTGGAAGTGTTCAAGCGAGTTGTTCTGCTGGACGTTGTAGTACGGAGCCTGCGGCTCGAATGACGATGGGGACATCGGAGACCTTTCAAAACTGTCAAAAAGCGACGGCTAACATATCGAACAGGGAGTCTTCCCCGTCTTGTCCGCATCAATGCCGGTCATGTCGATCAGGCCCCCGGCATGAACATAACCTACGGCTTCGGAAACGGAAAGGCTCCTGCCTTCCATGACGAGCCGCAAACCCTTAGCCGCCAAACCGACAACGGCGGCGCCGCCAAAGTGCGCAAGGCGCAGCTCCGGTGCTTCGCCGACTCATCCCCGCCGGGCAGGGGACGGCCGGCGCAAGCGTGGACGTCCTCCCAATCAACACCGAACCGCCGTGCTGACCTCATTGAATTCGGCCTCGTCAAGCAGGCCTTGGGCGAACGCTGTAACCACCTGTTCCCAGATTCCCGAAGGCCGTGTGCGGTTTGATCCGCCCGCGCCGATGGCGCAACGCACCAGGGCCACGATGGCTTGGCGCCAGCGGGGTCCGGGGTGCCCCTCCCACACAGCGAGGTTCTTGACCCCGGGCGGCCCGGGGGTGCCTGCCATTGGTCAAGTATTTGCTCAAGTGGAGGGTGGCGCGGTGCGGGTCGAAGACCAGAGAGCGCCACTCGCGTCGGCCCGTGGGCGCGTCATTACCATGCAAAAGGTCTACGCCAGCAAGACCGGGGTCGCGCCGGATGACCCCGGCTGGCCGTCAGGGCACGTCCCGATCCTTCCATTGCGCATTCACGAAATCCCCTGCGCGTCTTCACCCCATGCAAGGAGAAAACATGTTTGGCAAGACCGTACGCCGCCTGGCGCCCTTCGCCGCGATCGCCGCGATCCTGCTCGTCGCCCAACCGGCCTCCGCGGCCGCGTCCAAACCGCCCCAGCTTCAGGCATTCAGCGTCTCACTGCCCGCCGGACTGGCCTGCCCGTTCCCCCTCGACATCACCGGCACCAACGGCCAGATCACCCAGGTCACCTTCAAAAACGGCAGCTTCTTCAACGTCGGCAAAGGCGTCCTGCTCACCTACAGCAACCCGAGCAACGGAAAGTCCTACACCGTGAACACCGCCGGCTCGGTCGACCGCTTCGTCCAGAACCCCGACGGCACCTACACCGGATACCTTTCCGGCCACAACGGCTACATCTACTTCAACACGGACGCCACCGGCCCCCGCGCCATCGAATACACCGGACGGCTCGTCGTCACCACCGATTCGACCCTCTCCAACACCCTCTCCGTCGACTTCACCTCCGGCCAGTCCGTCGACGTCTGCGCCGCGCTCTCCTGACCGACCAAGAAAGGGCCCCGGCACGGGCAAACAGCGCCGTCGAAACACGTGACATCGGCCCTGCATCCACCGGGGCCGATCCGGGGTTTTTTGTCGTGACCGGTTGCCGTTGAGATCGGGCGCTTCAGCGAGGCCCGGGTCCGTGCGCGTTGTTCCCAAGGCATCAGCGAACGATGGCGTGGGCGCCGGCCCGGTCACAGTCCCGGACGAGACTGAAATCCACCGCACGGACCCGGACCTGAACCATGTCGTGGCTAGGTACGGGTCTGCGTGCCGCCGGCCGGAGTTTAGCGGCCGGCACGCAGGGGTCTTACGTCGGGCGGATCACCTGCTCGAACCCCACCACCGGCGATGACCCGGAGTCGTTGTCAGCCCAGACACTGCCTGAGACCGGTTCACGCGTTGTCAGGCGTCGGGGTCGTGGCCAAGGAGGGTGAGCAGTTCCCGAAGTGACATCATTGCTTGCTCGTATCCGTGTTGATAGAAGATCGGTGTCATCTCCTCGAGTCTGGTGTCGTCGAGTTCGTGGATCATTTCGACCGCTTCCAGGATGACGGCCTCCACCTTGGGAGGCAGCCGCCCCGGCCAGTCGACATCGGTTTCCGGGTTGGTCACCACATCCTGCCTTTCGCGCTCCATCGCGTCCAATCTCAAGCGGCCGCTGGACTCTCCCCAGGAACCGCACGCGAGCCCGCCGGAGTGTGCAAGGGATCCGGCTTCACCCGCACTCGTTATCGTTTGCCATGGAACTGCGTTTCTATAACAAACGATAACGACCATGCTATTTCCCGGGAGATGAACAGCCACCGCGGCCGTGCTGCACCGGGGCCTGCACAAACGATGTCAGTTTTTCCGGTCTTCCCCGGCGGCGGTTTCCTGGCGGGTGCGGCACCGGGAGGGGCACGGCGGCGGATAGCGGCGAAGTGGCGGATTGCCTCGTTTGAACCCGTCGAAACGCCCAGTTGGATCGCGTCGGATTTCCTAACTGCACCGCGTCCATCTGCCAGGTTCGTCGTATGCCCTATCACCGCCGTGTCATTGACGAGTTGCTTGATGAGCTGTTGCCCCATCCGGGGGCCATTGCGCTGGAGGGCGCCAAGGGCGTCGGCGCCAAGGCCGTTGAGGCACGCCATCACCGCTGCGGTGACACACCCTGCGATGATTTGCCGGGTTTCTTCCTCGCCGGGCAGGCCACCCGCCCAGGGGGCCGGCATGAACGCCCCCGCTCAGGTTCTGTTGCAGCTTCTGCCGTGCGAAGGACTATTGGCCCCGTTTGATATTGTGCTCCTTGTCGTAAGCGGCCATCAGGGCCTTCGGCAAGCGACCGAACTCCGGGACATCGAACCCGGCTTCCTTGCCCCAGGTACGGATCGCTACGCGCTCTTCAACACTCGTCTCAGGAACCACGGGCTTCTTCTCCGGCTCTGAGGGCACCTGTTTGCGGCCCGCCTTGATATAAGGCTGCAGGACGGTCTCGAGCTCCTGACGCTCCGGTGCCGTGAGATCGACCTCATGCCAGATGCCGGCGTACCCAAGGGTGACCGTCTCGGCACCACCATCGCCACTGAGGTCCGACTCAATAATGATTCGCTTTGCCATGCATCCAATATAGATAATCAATTGATGAATGATAAGACGATTTGACTGATTCATCATAAATCAGACTGAAAAGTGCCTGCCAGGAATTACTCCAAGCCTTCACTGCCAAGACCGCACGATTCAAGACTGATTCGACAAAGCAGAACACCAAGGACTCCGGATCCCAAACTCCTTGATTCCAGTCTCCAGTGGAGACAGGACCCGGAAGACCGTGCCGTGGCACGGCTCCGCGGCGGAAATTCCGCGGAGGAACCTGTTCCGGCGTTCGCGGACTACTTCGCCGTCGTGACGGCCGGTGTCATTCCTTCACCACCTGCTCAACGAGGTGTGATTCATGGTGTGATTGTGCTGTTGAAACAGCTTGTTGTTCATGGGAGCATGGACTTATGACAGCAGTTGCAGGAGCCCGCGGCGGACTGAAGGCGCATCAGGACTCGGTGAGGTTGCCCGAGGCTGAACTGGTCCGCGAGCTCAGGGACATCCTGGGCGCGAAACTCGTCGCGTATATCGGTTCGGTCAAGGAAACCCGGGCGGTACGGCAATGGGCCGACGGGGAGCGGAAGCCCTCGGCCGAGGTCATGGTCCGGCTCCGCCACGCCTACCATGTGGCCGCGCTGTTGGCCGAGCGGGACTCCCGGACCGTGGTCCAGGCCTGGTTCCAGGGCATGAACCCGCAACTGGAGGATGTGCCGCCGGCCAGGCTCCTGCGTGAGGGCGATGTGGATGACGCGGCGCGTCAGGTCCTTGCCGCGGCCCGGGCGTTCGCGGCCACAGGCTGAGGGATGGATCAGACTGAACTGAGCATTGTGCCTGCTGCGGGCACCGTGTGGCGCATCGGGTTCCGCCCCGAACCGTGGGCGTGGAGCGGTTGGGAATGGGCGGGCGAGGGCAGGTTTCCGGACGGTGGGATGACCTGCACGGCAACTTCCGCACCGTCTATGCCGGCTCGACCCTGACGGCCTGCCTCCTGGAGGTCCTGGCCGGATTCCGGGCCGATCCGAGACTCGTTGCCGGGATCTCGGACATTGAAGAAGACGATGAGGACGCGGCGCTCCACCCCACGTTGCCGCCGGGCACGGTGCCGCGTGAATGGCTCCAGGCCCGGGCCGCGACCCGCGCTGAACTCTCCGGCAGCTTCTGCGCCGTCACCTCGTCCCGGACCGTGGGCGCCTTGTATCCGCATTTCATCGGCATGGCCCTGGGTTTGGGCTTGCATGACTTCGATGCCGCAGCACTGAAGGATGCCAGGCCCCGGCACCTGACCCAGGCCATCGCCGCGTGGCTGTGCGAGACCACCACGGTGGACGGGGTGACCTTCGCCTCCCGCCACGGAGATGACCTGCCGTTATGGGCCGTCTTCGAACGCCCCGGGGATCCTCCCGTCAGCCCGCGACTGACCAACATCCAAGACGTGGAACTCGGCCACGACGACCCTGCCCTCCAGGAAGCATTCGGCATCCTCCGGCTCCAATGGAACGAGGACTGAGCCCGGACCGGGTTAGCCTCTGACCATGGCACTATTGACTACCCGGCAGAAGCAGCAGCTCCTCGGTCGCGTCCTGCTCTTCCTCTTGGTCGGCGGTTTCGTCGGGGCGCTCTGGCAGGGAAATCCGGTGGCGATAGCGTTCCTTGTCGTCCTCGTGGCGGTGCTCGCGTTGCTCATCTGGCGGCCCCTGGCCAGGAAACGCGCAGCAAGGAAAGCAAGGAACGTGGCGCGCGAGCAGGACAGGGCGGCTGCGCAGGCGGCCATTGAGAAGATCAGGCGCCTGCAGGGCTAGCCGCCCCGGTGGCGTCAGTGGTGCCGGTCTTCGCGGGCTGCGGTTTCGGCGCGGGTTCTACGGCCTCGGCGCAGGATCCCGGGGCCGATGCCTTCCCAGGGGTCGCCGTGGTTGTGTTTGCGTTGCAGGCGTTTGAGTTCGCGCAAGGTGGCGGCTTCGATGAGGTCGGTGATGGAGGCGTAGCCTTCGAGCCGGCCGACGGCGTTCACGGCGGCGCGGATCTGGTTCATGTCCTCTTCGGTGAAGTACGGGGTGGCCGTCTTGTCCTTGGCCACCGCCTTGGGGAGCCTCCTGTCAGCCATGGCTGCCGGGGCTCTCCCGGGGCCAGGGGTGCAGGCTATCGGCGTATCCGCGGCCGAGGACGAAGGTCCCGTTGCCGCTGAAGTGGCCGTCGGTGTGTTCGTGGCTGCCCCCGGCATGGGCCAGGGCAGCGAGGACAAGGTCCAGGACGTCCCGGTCAAGCCCGGGGATCACATCGCCCAGGACGATCGGGACATCCTCGGCGATCGACGCGGCAATGGCCAGGAGACGGCGTTCGCCCCCGGACAATGGCCCGGTGTGTTCGGGGATGGCTTCGAAGTCGATCCACGCGGTCTTCGGGTGGTCACCGTCGGTGCTGTCGACATGGACCCACGGGTTTCCGGGGGCGGCGAAGCGGCCGCCAAAGGCCCTAAGGAGCAGTTCGGTCGCGGCTTCGATGGTGTAGGAGCCTTTGGCCCAGGCACGAAACGCGTCTGCGTCAGTCATGTCAGTCAGTCCTGTTCTCGAAAGGTAACGCCTGCACTCCCCCAAAGGGCAGCCTACCGGCCACCTTCACCCGCTCACCGGTCTGCGGGGGTGTCAGGCCGGGTGGCGGACGGCGCCCTCAGCCCTTCCCGGGTTCGCGGGTGTCCATCGGGCCGGCGTGCCCGGGCGTGGATGTCTCAGTGCTGAGTTTCTGTATGAGCGCGGTGAGCCGGCGTTCTTTCCGTATCGACCAGAGGATGTACCCGGCGACGGCAACGAAGAACAGGACAAGGATCACCCAGAACAGCGGTGCCCCCGCGACCATCCAGTCCGCAAAGCCCGGGGGCCGGGACGTCTCGGCCGCGGAAATAGCCATGAGCTGTCTCATCGTGTGGTCTTCTTCCTCCGGGCGGGGTGCTTCGTGTTGGATGAAACGCTACGGCCAAGGGGCGTCAAGCTAAAGACCCCGCGGGCAGCCCCGGCACTGTTCGCCGGGGCTGCCCGCCGATAACCAGGAGCCGGGATCCTAGGGCTCGAGTTCGTCGCGCCGGTCGGAGAGCTGCTGGTGGTAGATCTCCCGCAGCGCGGCGGTGTTGTTGAGCAGGTAGCTGTCCTCGCCGTCTTCGTCGCCCGGCATCTCGGAACAGGCCTCGTAGAACCGGGCTTCCGGGCCGGATACAGGGTCATTCAGGCGGGCGAGGCTGTAGGCGATGGAACGCAGCTCCGGGTCGGTGTGCAGGGGTGCGGGGATGTAGTTGTTCTCGAGGATCGCGGTGATGGTGCTGTCCTGGATCATGATGGTTTCCTTTCCGGCTGCGGTTTGGTTGTTGACGATGCTGGAAGGGCGGGCCGGCGTCCTGGCCGACCCCGCCCGGTACGGTGGCTCAGAACGAAGGCTCGGCCGGTTCGGTGGCCCAGGCGGCGGGGTTGGCGTCTTTCCCGAACCACGGGTCGTCCTCGGCGTACCCGTCGGCGTTGACTGCCGGTGAATTCCCGGTGCCGGCAATGCCCCGTACGGCGGGAGCTGCAGGCGCCTGGGCGTCGGGGCGGGTGCGGACCGCCCCGGATGGGGCCGTGGTATGGGTGGACGTGCGGTGGATCGGCCCGAACTTGAGGGAGACGCCGATCTCCTCGATCTCGAGTTCCACCACGGTGCGCTTCTCCCCCGTCCTGGTCTCGTAGCTGCGGGGCTTCAGGACACCGGTGGCTACGACACGGGAGCCCTTGGACAGGGTGGCTACGGCGTGTTCGGCCAGGTCGCGCCACGCGGTGGCACGCAGGAAAAGGGTCTCCCCGTCCTTCCATTCGTTCGCCTGGGCATCGTAGGTGCGGGGTGTGGAGGCGATGGTGAAGTTCACCACCGGGGTTGTTCCGGACCCCCGAGTGACCTGGCGGAGTTCGGGGTCGGCGGTGAGGTTGCCGGTGACCGTGATGGTGGTTTCGCCTGACATGGTGACTGCCTTTCCGGTGCTGCGCTGCGGTGCGTGGGCGGTGTTGGTGGCGGGGGTTTCGGTGTCGTACCAGGGCGCGACCGGGTCGGGCAGCACCACGTACGGATCAATCACGGGCGGGTTGACGGTGGCGGAGGGGTTGGCTTCGCGGCCGAAGGTCTCGAGGTCTGCCATGGTGCGGGGGCTGAGTCCTTCACGCCGGGGCGGCAGGCCGGGATCGCGGCGCGGCGGCTGGGCGTTGTTCATGCTGCCGCTGCGGTTTCGATGGCGATGACCTGGGCGATCTTGCCCGGGTTCAGCCCGGACCAGCAGTCCTCGGACCCTTCCCGCTCATAGAGCACCACCGGGGCTTGCGCGAAACCCAGGTCCTCGACAAACTCGAGCGCTGCCGGGTTGGTGGTGAGATCGACTTCGCGGAAGGCGATGCCGGCGTCGGTGAATTTCTGCTTGGTCTTCGTGCAGGCGAAGCATCCGGCGGGTTTGGTGTAAATGGTGAGAGTCATGTTCAGTACCTGGTTTCGTATCACGTCAGTAAGGGTTCGTCTGGCTAACTCTGTACTTCAATTCTAGCGCTATTCAACTGAATTATCCAGTGTTTTGGCCCGATTTCCAGAGGTTTTGGGAAATATTTTTCACGGAGAAGATGTGTGTGGCGGAGGTGGTGCTACGGGAATGGGAAAACGGTGCTTCCGGGTCCATGCAGGCCCGATAACGGCTGTTTGAAATAACAGGAAATAGCTCGTGGTGGGTTTTGGATAATGAACGGAAAGTAGCCCGGCGTGACTCCCCCGGTGCCTTGAAACCCTCGTGGCAGTCGTGGTTCCTGTGCCCCGGAACTGTTGGTCCCATCAGGAGTTCCGTGTGGTCCCGGCTGAAAGAACCCTCATCACGCGCCGTGGCGGGCCGGGTGGTCTGGGGTGTGGATGCTTGTCGTGTCCGACGAGGCCTGGGCCTTGGTTGTCGTGGTCGTGAGGGTGCTGCCGGGGCCTGCGGGCCCCGGCAGCACCCTCATGTGGGCCCATGGTCGGGAAAGACCACCAAACATCGGTGGTTAGCGGCCGTGTTCGGGGTGGTTCTGCGGGGTTCGGCTTTCGTTGGCCGGGGCGTTCTGGTGGGTGGTGTGTTTGTCTGCTGTTTTCAGGAGGCGGCGGATGCGTCCGGCGATGGTGTCTTTGCTCTGGGGCGGGTCGGCGAGGCGGCCGAGTTCTTCGAGGCTGGCTTCGGGGTGGGCGATGCGGAGCTGCCCGGCTTGTTTGAGGTTGTCCGGGACGTTGTCGCCGAGGGTGTGGAGGGCTTGTTGGACGCGGGCGACGGCTTGCCGGGCGGCTTCGGCGCTCCGGCGCTGGTTGGAGGTCTCGAAGTTGGCCGCCCCGGGGGCCGCAGTGGTTTTTGTGTCCTTGTGCCGGGACAGGGCCTGCCATAACGCCCGGGTCGTGGGGGCGCCCATGCGGGCGAGCATGTCGGCGGTGGCGTTCTCGTCACGGATCACGACGCGGATGATGCCGTGGATGTCGCGGGTGGTGGTGTCGATGCCCAGGCGCCGTGCGGCACCTTGCAGGGCAAGGGCGGCTTCGGGGCTGGGGCAGGTGATGCCCAGGCCGGAGGCCCGGCCGGTTTCGGTGAGTGAGCCTTGGGCCAGGAACGCTCCGGCCCAGACGGCTTCGGCGTCGGCGAGGGTGCCGTTCACGACGGCGGGCGGCAGTCCGCGGACGGGGTTCCCGCGTGCGTCAAGCAACCCGATCTGGCGTGCCAGTGTCTGGCTGTCGTGTCCGATGCGGACAAGGTAGCGGCCACCGGGCCGGGAGTGTCCGCCCGGGACGGGGTGGATCTGGCTCGGGCGCCGGTACAGTGCGGCGATCGCTGCGGCCAGGTGTTGGGCCGTGGAGAGAAGGTCGAACTCGGCCTGGATCACGAGCCGGCCGGACACGGTGTGCAGGCCGCCGGCGAACCGCAGCAACGCCGCGGTTTCGGCTTTGCGGGCCGCGACGGTTCTGGTCTGCAGGCCGGAGAGTTCTTCCTTGAGCGATGCTGTCAGTGCCACCGCTCGATCCTAACCACTACCGCCAACCCGGGGCGGGTTCCGGCAGGGGAAGCGCCCGGTTCCAGCAAGACAGTTCCTCTCTGGTGTGCTGTGGACATCAACGCCGGCGGTTAAGGACCGGACATGCCGGCCCTGGACTGCTCCTTCGGCACAAAGGAAGTCTTTGCGGGTTCAGCGCAGCTGAACGATGGTGACCAGCCCGGCCGTCCGGGATAGGTGGTGGGGTTGCGGGTCCGGGTCGGGCTTGGGAGGGCGGTCAGCCGCTGGTGAGCAGGCACGGTGGTTCGCCCGGGGGCGGCGGCCCTCGGGCGCCAGGTCATCCGGGGGCGAATACGTGAGCACCAACTGCTTGTCGGCCCGGTCGCGGGCGGCCGGAGGCATCGCGGTCATATGGCATGGAGGTGTTGCGCCGGGTTGGATTCCGGGCAATCAGATGGGTGTGGGATCAGGCGGCAGGGCCCGGTGTCCGGTTTCGGCGGCCCCTCAGTCGCTGGATCATCGAGATGATTTTCGGCGGTCCGGGCTGCTTGACCACGCCCAGCTGGAGCATCGCCGTGAGGTCGTCGCGAGTTGCCCAATGTTCGGCCAGTTTGCCGTCCTCCACCCTGAACCAGTGTGATTGACGTGCCGACATCCTCTTGCCCGTGGCGGGGCCGCGTCCGTTGAGTCGGCCAAGATTCGTGCCTTCGGACAGCACAAGGGCGGCGACGGTATCGCCGTCGGCGGCTATCGCCTCGACCGTCATGGTCATGTCCGGGAACTGCGTGAGCAGCCACCGCACCGTTTCGCGCATTGCCTCGGGGCCGACAACGGCGCCCGGTTCGCTCGTGCCAAAGGGCGCTTTGGCGTGCTCCACGTATGAGTCGGCCATGATTTCGTCGCAGACCTCCAGCTGCCTCCGGTTCCAGATTTCCTGGAAATGGCGGCGCACAAGTTCTTTGTTGGCTTCGCTCA
Organism: Arthrobacter sp. NyZ413; assembly: GCF_049390645.1. Lineage (NCBI taxonomy): Bacteria > Bacillati > Actinomycetota > Actinomycetes > Micrococcales > Micrococcaceae > Arthrobacter > Arthrobacter sp. NyZ413. The sequence continues at coordinate 32,629 of NZ_CP155435.1, read as the reverse complement.
TCGGCGGCCCTCCGTCCCAAGCCAAAGCATACTCCCGCAGGATTACCCAGAGGACAGTCCGCCAGGAAGCCTTCGGCGAGGAGGCCAGACGCTTGTAGGTGATCGTTCCCGGATGGAAGGTTCAAGGAGGACCTCACCCCCTGCAGAGTCAGGGAAGGGCAGAGTTAAAGAAGGCACTTTCCTGCCCCGGAAAGCCGGGGTTTCAGCGATGAAGGAAAAGACAGGCCGTCGCCGGAAGAGGCTGCATCCGAGCTCGGCGGGATCAGCGACCGGCAACAGGCTGGCGGCTGCGAACGCTGCGAAAAGGCCGGATTGGCTATGGTGAGCGACGGCCGGGGGTCCGAGGACCCCCACCGGCTCGTTCTTGACTCCGCGCACCATGCCTGTCCAGAGAACCGGGGCCTGTCCCATGTCCGGGATTTCCGTTTGCGATCGGCACGTCTGGCGGCAAAACGCCTCCGCCTCCCCGTGGCTTAACTGCGCCAGTGTCGGGTGCATGGTTCACTGAGGCACTGGCCGGCCATCCCCGCATCACCCCAAAAACGGACCGGACCGCCCGCTACGGACATGCAAAATATCTGTTTGTGTCTGTTTTGGTGTTGTTTTGGCGGAATTTCATTGCTTAACAAATGTATGTGGTGATAAAAAAAGACGAACACAGATCTGGGCGGGGCCGGGGTGGTCCCGTCGCCACCAAGGCGGGGCCAAGGACGGTCCGCCGACAGCCAGGACGGAGCCGTCTTGTACACACCGGAACAGCACAGCATTTGCAGGCAGGCCGCATCGGCCCTCGTCGACCGGGAGGTGGTTTTCTCGTGAAGTTCGTCGCCGTGACCTCCTGTCCTACCGGGATCGCCCACACCTACATGGCCGCCGAGGCCCTTGAGCAGGCCGCCGAGGCCGCCGGGCACACGGTGAGCGTCGAGACGCAAGGCTCGATCGGCACTGCCGCCCTGGACCCGCAGCTCATCGCCGACGCCGACGCCGTGATCTTCGCCGCGGATCTCGAGGTCAAAGACAAGGCCCGCTTCGCCGGGAAACCGCTCGTTGACGTCGGCGTCAAGGCCGCAGTGCACGACCCGCGCGCCGTCCTCGCCCAGGCCGTGGCCGCCGTCGGGTCGGGCGCGCCGGCAACGGCCGTGGCGGGCGGCGGCCGTGGAACCGGCCCGGTCGCGGCCCCGGGGACCGCGGGCGCCCACCGCCGGCAACGCCAGGGTGCCGGCGGCCGGATCCGCCAGTACCTGATGACGGGTGTGTCGCACATGATCCCGTTTGTCGCCGCGGGCGGCATCCTCATCGCGGTCGGGTTCCTCCTGGCGACCGTGGCGTGGTCGGCCAACGGTCCGGTCGCGGTCACCAAGGTCGTGGACGGCAGCAATGCCACGGCGTTTGTCGACTGGATCTCGCACGGGTTCAGCTGGGAGTCCCTGCAGTCCTGGGCCGTCCTGTTGTTCTGGGTCGGCAAGTGGTCCTTCGCGTTCCTCGTCCCGGCGCTCTCGGCCTATATCGCGTATGCGATCGCCGACCGGCCAGGCATCGCCCCCGGGTTCGTGGGCGGGTTCGCGGCCGGGCTCGTCGGCGCCGGGTTCCTCGGCGGCATTGTCAGCGGATTCCTTGGCGGCTTCATCGCCCTGTGGGCGAGCCGCTGGAAGGTCCCCAAGGGAGTCCGGGGCGTCATGCCGGTCGTCGTGATCCCCCTGGTCTCCGTCACCGTCGTCGGCATCGCGACAGCGTTGATCATCGGCCCGCCGATGAAATGGATCAACGATTCCCTCACCTCCGGGCTGAACTCGCTGCAGGGCGGTTCCCTGATCGTCCTCGGGGCGATCCTGGGCCTCATGCAGTGCTTCGACCTCGGCGGGCCGGTCAACAAGGTCGCCTACGTATTTGCCACGACCGGCCTGGCCAACGCCGCAACAGCCTCCGACTCGCCCGCGATGATCATGGCCGCGGTCATGGCGGCAGGGATGGTCCCTCCGCTGGCGATCGCCCTGGCAACGCTCATCAGGCCCGGAATCTGGACCGAGCAGGAGCGCGAGGCCGGCAAGTCCTGCTGGCTCCTGGGGGCCTCATTCATCTCCGAGGGCGCGATCCCGTTCGCGGCCGCGGACCCGCTGCGCATGATCCCGTCCTTCATGGCCGGCGGCGCCCTCAGCGGCGGGCTCGTCATGATGTTCGGAGCCGGGCAGCTCGCCCCGCACGGCGGCATCTGGGTCCTGCCCCTGATCGGGCAACCCCTTCTCTTCCTCGCAGCGCTCGTCGCGGGCTTCGTGCTCTCGGCCGTGCTCGTCATCGCCGCGAAGACGCCCGGGCGGGGACGGCCGGATGCCAAGGCCGAGGCTGCAGTCTCCGCTGAAGCGTCCGCCGCGTCTTCGGCTCCCGCAACGCTCTGACCCGACAGGAAACCCAGCACCGATGAACTCCATCGACCGCGACACCGTGATGTGTCTCTCGCTCGCCGCCCGCCCGGGCAACCACGGCAACAAATTCCACAACTTCCTCCACGACGAGCTCGGCCTGAACTACGTGTACAAATCATTCACCTCATCGGACATCGGCGCGACCATCGGCGGCATCCGGTCGCTCGGGATCCGCGGGGCCGGCGTCTCGATGCCGTACAAGGAATCGTGCATGCCGTTCCTGGACACCATCGATCCCTCGGCCGCCGCGATCGACTCGGTCAACACGATCGTGAACGAGGACGGCGTGCTCACCGGGTACAACACCGACTACCTGGCGGTGCGTGCCATGCTCGCCGAACACCGTGTGCCCTCCGGTGCCGACTTCGCGCTCCTCGGGGCCGGCGGAATGGGCAAGGCCGTGCTGGCCGCCCTGGTCGATTCCGGGTTCACCAACGGCGTCGTGGTCTCGCCCCGCAACCTCGGGCGCGGCGAACGGCTCGCAGCCCGATATGGGGTGTCCGCGGTGCCCGAGCTCGGCGGCCGGCGTCCCCGGCTCCTGATCAACGCCACGCCCGTAGGCATGGCAGGGGGTCCTGAAGCGGACCAGCTCGCGTTCAACCGCGAAATCGTCGAAGCCGCGGACACCGTGCTCGATGTCGTGTACCTGCCCCCGGACACACCGCTCGTCAAGCTCGCCCGTGAGCTCGGCAGGCAGGTCCTCAGCGGCGACGAGGTGATGATGCGCCAAGCCAAGGAACAGTTCACGATGTACACCGGTGTGGTGCCCACTGCGGGGCAGATCGAGCGCGCCGAGGCGTTCGCGGCGTCCTGACCGGCGGAGGGAGACCCGGGTCGGCCTGTGCGGGCAGGTCCGGGTCTCCCCGGTCCTGCCCGGGTGCTTGTACCTCGCACCGAATGCACGATGCTGTTCCCTGCCCGTTTGGACAACGAACAGAAATGGGCATAGAAACGGACATGAACCAACCGGCGAACCGCCAGCGTCGGGGACGACTGGAGAGAACATGTACGCACAGGAACGGCACCAGGCGATCGTCGATCGCGCGCGCGCCGACGGACGCGTTGACGTGACGACGCTCGCGAACGAACTCGACGTCACACCCGAGACGGTCCGTCGGGACCTGACCCAGTTGGAGCGGCGCGGACTGCTGCGCCGCGTGCACGGGGGCGCGATCCCGCTCGAGCGCCTGGGCTTCGAACCGGGTGTGGACACGCGCCAAGGGCTGCTCTCGGCCGAGAAGGAAGCCATCGCACGCTCGGCGCTGGCTGAACTGCCCGATGGCGGGGCGATCATCCTTGACGCCGGCACGACCACCTACCGCCTCGCGGAAATCCTTCCGGCCGACCGGGAACTGGGCGTGGTAACGCATTCGCTGCCCATCGCCACGCTGCTCGCCGGTCGCCCCAACATCACCCTCCACCTTGTGGGAGGCACGATCCGCGGCACCACGCTGGCCGCCGTCGGGGCATGGGCAGAGCGCTCACTCGCTGACGTCCGCGCCGACGTCGCGTTTCTCGGCGCCAACGGACTCACCGTCGAGGACGGCCTCACCACCCCGGACATGGCCGAGGCCGTGGTCAAACGGGCACTGGTCCAGGCAGGCAAACGAGTAGTTGTTCTGGCGGACCACACCAAAATCGGCCGCACCGGCCTCGGACTCGTCGCCCCCATCACCTCCATCGACACCCTCATCACCGATACCGGCCTGAACTCCGCGCTGGCCGAGGAACTCGAGACCGCGGGGGTGCACGTGGTGCGCGCCTGATCCCCCACCACAGCCGCCAACCTGACCGACACAGGGCCAGAATTCTTTCCGGGCCGGCAAAATGGAGGGACCTCCCGGCCTCAAGCCGGTGGGGACCGCAATCCTTGGTGATCGGATCGGCTGAATACTGGCTGACGGATACGGGCATTTTGCACCGACCTCCCCATCCAGCTGGCCCGGCCTTTGTCCTGACCGCCCTTCGTCCGGCGTTCCGGGCCCGTCAGGGTCGCCGTTAACTGGCTGAGGCCGGCCCCCGCGGGGCCGGCCTCTGTTTATTCCCTCAGCAAAAGGAAACCATGTGGTGCAGCGTCGTAGCTGCGGGGTCAGTAGTCCAGTGGTGGTTTTTCCCAGGAGAGGTCCACGACTGAGGAACCCTGGTCCATGGTGAGCATGGACAGTTCGATCACGTCCTGGGCGTGGGTGGCGCCGGCGGGTGCGGCGTCGTCGTCCGTGAGGATGAAGTTGTGGCCCATGGCGCTCCCCGGGGTGAGTGGTGGGTCGTTGCCTTTCCACTGTAGCCCGGCGGCGGGTGCTTGGACGTTGTTGCGGGTGCTGCGCCCGCGTCAGCGTTGATCGGCGGCCGGAGGAGCGCAGCGGGGGAGGCCGCCGCCGCGCCGGGGGCCGGACCTTGAACGGTTCCGGCCCCCGGTTTCTTTTAGCGGTGCTTCTTGTAGGAGGTGTGTTCGTCCTGGGCGACCGGGGCGATGGTTCCCCGGCTGACGAGCTGATCCATCAATTCGGCGAGCCGGTAGCCGGGCGTGTCTTCGATGGCTGCGGTGAAGTGGTCGGCCGCGACCGAGGACTGGCCTTTGAGGTAGGCCAGCCAGCCAATCAAGGTGAGCAACGGTGCGCGGTAGCCTTCGGGGGCGGCGTCGATCAGAACCCGTGCCATGTCCTGCGCCCTGTCCACACGGTTCCAGTCCGGGACGATTCCCTGCCCGATCAGCAGGTCCCCGCTGTCCTGGGCATCGGGCCGGTCCGGGTCGATCACGTTGCAGAACAACACGTCGCGAAGGTCAGGGCGCTGGAAGCACGCCAGCAGCTGCACCGTCGTTTCCCCGTCGGCGACGCCGGTCCCGGCGAGGGCCGCCGCCCACAACGCCCGTCCGGTGCCCAGCTCGGAGGCGAGGACCCCGGGCAGGGCTTCACGGATACGCTCCGCGGTGTCCGCCGGGCCGGTGAAGGGGGCGTAGCTGGTGCCGGGTTGCTTTTGGTAGCTGCTGCCGCGGAACACCATTTCGGCGTTCAGCTGCCCGTCGGTGATGGATTCCAGCGGCTCGGGGCCGCAGCACCCGGCGTCGGGATCGCACAGCAGGTTCTGCCAGTACCCGGCGGTAACCAGCCACGCGTCTTTCAGCGGGGTTCCCGCGGTTTCCAGCGCACCGATCACGGCCTCGACGTGATCGTGGAAGGGCCGCGGCTGCCCCGGGGACGGGGCGTTGCTGGTGTAGATGGCCAGCAGGACGGCGGTGGCGTGCGTGTCCAGCGCGATGTACTCGACCATGGCCCGGGCGAACCCGTCCGGGTCCACTGTCACGGGGGCATCGACGCGCAGTGTCGCGCCAAGGGCGTTTCCGCGCAGGGTGAGGAACACGAAGGATTCGCGGGGTGCGAATCCGAGGGTGTGCGGGATGAAGCCGAGGATGTCGGCGGGGCTGGAAATGCGGATGGCGTCGTTCATGGTGTGTGTCCTTTGCTGAGGATCCGGTGGGCGGGGCGGCTCAGGTGACCGGCCAGCGTCCCCTCTCCCCCCGACGCTTTTTGGCTGCTGGCGAAGCTTGCGAAGCTGTGGCCGACGGAGGCCCGTCCACCCGAAGGGCAAGGGCGGGAAAGTTTGCGGAGGAAATCAGCGAGGAACGAGCGCCGGAGCAAAGTTTCCCGCCCGCAGGCCCCGACAAAGGAGGGGCTGGACGGGGTGGAGCGGACACGTACAATCCCTTGGGACAGCAGCCAAAAAGACAAGAAAATGCTTGTACAGCCCGAGCGCAGCGAGGCCCGATCCTCGCGTGCGCGGCACGCGCCTGCGGTGCGGGGCGGACCCGCGGCCGGGTCCAGACTGTCGGCCGCGGAGCTTGCGGAGTGGACGCCCGATCCTCTGGGTGAGCTCTGCGAGCCACCCCTTCAGCACCCCGACCCATCCCCCATGTGTGCACCCGCGGCCGGTGGGCCGCGACGCCGCAGTCCCGGCGAGTGTTTCTGCGCGTTGGGCGGTCCGCCGTCGGCGACCGGCAACGATACCCGGCCAGGACGGCGGACCGCCCGGGGTGACCGGCCCCGGACGGGACCGGCCACCCCAGGGTGTTATCCGGCGAGGAGTTCGGTGATGTCGTTCGCGTCCGTGACCAGGACCGCGCCCCCGTCCCTGACCAGCCGGTGGCACCCGGCCGAATTCGCGCTGTGGACGCTTCCCGGGACTGCTGCGACGCGGCGGGCGATGGTCTCGGCCTGCGCGGCGGTGTTCAACGCCCCCGAACGCCAGCGGGCCTCCACCACGCAGGTCACCCCCGCCAGCGCGGCAATGATTCTGTCTCGTTGCAAAAACCGGTACCGGGTGGGTGCGGTGGCCGGTGGCTGTTCGGACACGATCAGACCATGGATGCGCAGAGCTGCGGCGAGGTCGGCGTTCCCGGCCGGGTAATCGCGGTCAAGGCCACCGGCAACGACAGCGATCGTTGCCGGGCCCTCCCCGGCGGAACCGGCGAGGGCGCCACGGTGCGCGTGGGCGTCGATCCCATAGGCGAGCCCTGAGATGATGCAGATCTCCCGCTGGGCCAGCTGGTAGGCGATGTCACCGGTCACTGCTGCCCCGTAGCTGGTGGAGTCACGGGAGCCGGTCAGGGCCACGCATCGTTCCGGGGCGGGGATGCCGTGGGCGATGTTCCCGCGGTACCAGAGCCCGTACGGGGCGTCGGGCAGATCATCCAACCCTGTCGGCCAGTGCTCGTCTCCGGGAATGAGGAACCCGCCGCCCAGTCGTTCGATGGTCGCCAGGTCCTTCTCCGGGTCGACCTCCGGAACCCGCGAAGCCCATCGGCTCAAGGCTTCTGACAGTTCTTCGACCGTGACCTCCGGAATGGCGTGTACGGGTTGCGCGCCGGTCGCAAGCCGCAACGAGGCGTACGCGCCGAGCCTGCCCACGAGGGCACGCCCGACACGGTCGCCGGGTTCGAAGAGACGGGTCAGTGCGGCGCGTGCAATACGGTCGTTCATGGTGTGTGTCCTTTGCTGAGGATCCGGTGGGCGGGGCGGCTCAGGTGACCGGCCAGCGTCCCCTTCCCCCCGACGCTTTTTGGCTGCTGGCGAAGCTTGCGGAGCGGTGGCCGACGGAGGCCCGTCCACCCGAAGGGCAAGGGCGGGAAATTTTGAGGAGGAAATCAGCGAGGAACGAGCGCCGGAGCAAAGTTTCCCGCCCGCAGGCCCCGGAGGAACGATGGGGCTGGACGGGGTGGAGCGGACACGTACAATCCCTTGGGACAGCAGCCAAAAAAGACAAGAAAATGCTTGTACAGTCCGAGCGCAGCGAGGCCCGATCCTCGCGTGCGCGGCGCACCCGGGACCCCGCGGCGGGCAGCGGGGTCGGGGGTGTATGCAAATGTCAGATGCTGTCGCCTCCCGCGGGTCTTCCGCCCGGGGCTTTGGCTTTCTACGATGCCAGGACCGGTGCGGGGGTGGCGGGCCACGAACGGTTGGGGGTGGCTGGTGCGGAGCGTGCGGGACTGGGTTGCAGGACGCACGTGGATCCTGGCCGCTTTCATGGCTCTGCTCTGGATCGGGGTGACGTACGGGATCCAAGCCGCGATCTCGCCAGCCTGGGCCGGATGGCCTTTGCTTTCGGGCGCTTTGATTGGCGGGATTATCTACGGCGACACTGGTTCACGGTGAAGACAGAAGGTCAAACACCGGCAAACCCGCAACCGTTGAACCAGAAGTAGCCCTCCGGACTGGTCAGACACCCGCACACCCGGCCCTGCTGTCGGCCACCGGATCAGGAGCGGCCGTCCGTACGCGCCCCGGCCCGTCCTGGTCCGGAACAGGTCCCGGTCCCGTGCGTGGCATGTTTCGTTTCTAGTCCTCGAAGCGTGTCAGGTTTTCCGGGTCGCCGTTCAGGGCCGCGACGATGTCGCCGGCGACGGCATGCATTTTCTGGTTCCGGTGGCTTGAGGCTGCGGTCAGGATCGCGACGGCTTGCTCGTGGGTGCACCGGTTCTGGGCCATGATGATCCCGCACGCGACGTCGATCACGGACCGGCTGGCCATCGCGGCCTTCAGGTCGGTGTTGGTGTGTTCGACCGCTTCGATCCGGATCGCCAGGCGCAAAGTGCTCCCGGCAACCTCGGCGAACCCTGTCGCGGCGTCGATCACGTCGGGGGTGAACACGCCAGGCCGCGGCCCGAAAAAGTTCAACACCGCTTCGGACGTGGCGCCCAGATCCATCGGCACACCCAACGCCGTCCGGCACCCGGCCTCGGACAGCGCCCGGCTGTACTGCGGCCACCGGGTGTCCGACCCGGCGTCGGCCAGGAGCACCGGGCGGCCGGCATCCAAGGCCTCCAGGCACGGGCCCTGCCCCAGGCCTTGTTCGATGGCGTCCAAAAGGACCGCCTTCTCGCTGCTGCCGGCGACGGTGGCCGTCCGCTTGCGCCGGCGCAGCGTCAAGGCGCAGTCGATCCCTTCGCCCGCTGCCTGCGCCACCGCAGCCGAGGCGAAACCGGTCACCGCATTCAGGATGCCTTTGATGTCGGCGGTGCCGGTCACCAGTTCGTGCAGGTCAAGAATGTGCTCCGCAGGGTCCATGACCACCATCGTAGGACCCGCCCCCGCATTCCCGCACCCCGCTGCAGGGCGCCCCGGGACGGGGGAACTGCGCGGTTGACGCCTTGATCCAAAACCGTGGATCGGCCTACAGTACAAAATAAGGGTGCTTAGTATCTCTTGGAATGGACGTACGGCTGCGGGCACGATACTCATGGATGATCCACGGAAGACAGCGCAGGAATACCTCAAACGGGGCACGGCCACCCTGGACCAGCTTTGGGCCAGGTACTGGGGAAACGGTGGAAGCGCCGGACCTGTCGAATTCGAAGCCTACCTCTACGCCGCGCAGGACCCGCCGGCGCAGGAACTGGAAATCCTCGGCTGGGCCGTCACCGAGATCATCACCGACCTCCCCGGCTGACGCCCGGCCCTGATGAATCCGGCGGGATAGTCCCGCCCAGGCTGCCGCGCATCCGTCAGGCACGACCGGCGGCGGGGACGGTTCGTTGATGGAAACAGGATATGTGTCACGGCCGGCCTGCGGCGGCCCCCGTCTGCCGCCGCGCCCTGACACCGGCCACAACTCGCAGCGTTGACACCCTTGAGCGCTGCCGCTCTTGGCGGATCCGGACAGCGGGCTCGGCGGTGGTGACGCGGGGACAACGGCACTGCACTTGCCGGGCCGTCCCCGTTCGGTGCAACGGCGCCGCCGTCCCGACCACCCTGACCTGCGCAACCGTGCCGCGTGGACCGGGGCCGGCCCCGCGGCACCTGCCGGGGCGCCGGTCCGGGGTTTCAGGTGTAGCTTTTGTCGCGGACGGCGAGTTGCTGGTCGAGTCCGGCCAGCAGGATGTCCAGGCCCTCTTCGAGTTGTTTCTCCCCGTCATAGTCCAGCAGTTCGGGGGCGAGGTGGCGCAGGTGCGGGAAGTCGCGCAGGGGAAGGCGCTGGAGTCCCAGGCGCAGCAAGGCTTCGTTTTCCTCCGGGTCCGCGATCAGTTCCTGCAGTTCGTTCAAAACGTGGCCGTAGAGGAAACCGTAAAACGCCCGGGAGATGTGCAAGGCATCGGCCGGGAGGAACCCGGCACGGATCAGGATCCCCAGGATCTGTTCCAGCGGGCGCAGGGTCCCGGGCGGGCGCAGTCCCAGCGGTGTGGACAACGAGCCGGTCACCAGCAACGGCACGGCGTTCGGGTGGCGCAGGCACACCCGGCGCAGCGCATGGGCGATCCGGCGCAACTGCCCGTGCCAATGCAAGTCATCCGGGAACGTCTCCAACTCGTCCAGGACGAGTTCGGCGACCCCGTCCAGCAACTCCTTGCGCCCGGACGCGTGCCGGTACACGACCATCGGATCACGGCCGAGCACCTGCCCGAGCCGGCGCATGGTCAACGCGTCCACCCCGTCGGCATCCACCAGCTCCAAAGCCGCATCCAGCACCATCCGGCGGCTCAGCCGTCCGGCACTCTCCCGCGCCGGCGTTGTTGCACGTTCCATGACCATCTCCTGCCGTCCCGTGGTCCCCCGGGAACCCGAAACCCCTTGCGTAGCCCAAGCAACCCCTTGCATTGCCCGAACCATAGGCCTACAGTGTAGACAAAGAAAAAATCCTACGGCTCCTACCTACAGTGTAGTACCAGGGGGAGCCCGGTCCTAGCCTTCACGCGGACCTTTACAGGCTCCCGCATCACGGCCGGTGCCGCCATCCGGGCACCATTCATTCCCGGCCGCCGTACCCCGCCACGGTGTCGGCTGCCTTGTCCGGCCACCCGGGCCGGCAGCAGCAGTACCCACCCAGAAAGACCCCCGTCATGGCCGACACGCACTTTGGCCGCTTCCTCTCCGAAGCCACCATCCCGGACCTGGACCCCGAGCACTGCCTCGCCGAAGAGGAACTCTTCGGCCTTTACCTGAGCTGGTGCCGCATCACCAGCTGCACCCCGGCCACCGAAACCGGCTTCCGGGCAGGCATGAAACACCACGGCATCCGCCCCCCGGTCCCGGGCCTGTGGAGGGCCGGACCAGCAGCCACGGACTACATCCTCAACACCTACCCGGCCCTGCCCTGAACACCGCGGACTACCGTGGGCACACAAACCGGCCCAGGGCACCGGCTCCCAGTGCTCCCGACTGCCGAAGACTCCGGCGGGCGGGGCGGCTTCGGCGACCGGCCCCCTCCCTTCTCCCCCGGTTTTTGGCTGCTGGCAAAGCATCGCGTAGCTGTGGGCGACGGAGTCCCGTTACACCGCCCGCAAGAGCACCGGCGGGAAAGTTTGCGCATTAAACAAGCAAAGCGCCGGAGTTCAAAGGTTTCCCGCCAACAGGCTCCGACGAATCAGGTAGGGCTGGACGGGGTGGAGCGGCCACGTACGATCCCGGAGGACAGCAACAAAAAAGACAAGAAACGCTTGTGCAGCCCGGGCGCAGCGAGGCCCCGCGGGCCTGCCCCGACGGGTGCATCCGGAGCCCTGCGGTCAGGGCAGGGCCTTTAATCCCCGGGGCCTCGGTTCGACCCACCCGTGTGCGCACCGGCCAAGGTCAAAGTCACATCATTTCCTGAGCGGGGACGTTGCGGTGTCCCGTGCGGCGTTCGCTGACCTGAGCTCCCCCTCGAGGCGCCGGTTGTCGGCCTCCAGGACCAGGACAATCCGGATGCCGGCCAGGTTCAGCCCCAGGTCCAGCAGCTCACCGATCCGACGCAAGGTCACGAGATCATCCTCGCTGTACTGACGGGTCCCACCCAAGGTCCTGCCCGGTTCCAGCAAACCCTTGCGCTCATAGAGCCGGAGGTTCTGCTGCCCCATGCCCACCAGCTCGGCGGCGACCGAAATCGCATACACACCCCTCCCGGGGTCCCCGGCCTGGCCCATCGGAACCTCCAATTCCACGAAAACCACTCTTGCAGTCATACATACCCGGTGCTATAAAAAATATACATCAGCCGATATAGATCGGCTGGTTTTACAAGGAAAATACTGCGATCTGCAAGGAGTGACAGACCATGCTGATGCGAACGGACCCGTTCCGCGAATTCGACCGACTGGCCCAGCAGGTACTCGGCACGACCGCCAGGCCGGCGGCAATGCCCATGGATGCCTGGCAGGAAGGCGAGGACTTCGTGGTCGCCTTCGACCTTCCCGGAGTCACCGCCGACTCGGTGGACATCGACGTCGAACGCAATGTGCTGACCGTCAAAGCCGAACGCCCGGACCCCACCGGCGAAGACACGGAACTGATCGCCTCCGAACGGCCCCGCGGCGTCTTCAGCCGCCAGCTCATCCTCGGCGACGCACTTGATACCGACGGCGTCAAAGCAAGCTACGAAGCCGGAGTCCTGACCCTGCGGATCCCCGTGGCCGAGAAAGCCAAACCGCGCCGCATCGAAATCGAAACCGCCGGGACACAGCGCCAGGAGATCAGCGCCTGACCGCGGGCGCAGCCACCCCGACCGGGAGCACCGGCACCGCAACGCCGCATCCCGTCCAAAGGGCGATAGGGTTCGCAGACACCTCACAGCCCGGGACGCTGATGAACGCGTGTGGCCCCCGAGGGTGGCTCCGGCAACGATGGTCCCCGGCTGAACTAACCGGGGACCATCCCCGTCCCCCTGCTTGAATACCCCTACGGCCGACCGATGAAAAACAACGACCCGGATCCTTACGACATCCTGCACCTCGCCCCGACCGCCACCGCACGCGAGGTCGCCCGCGCGTACCGCGCACTCATGCGCGGTGCGCACCCCGACACCCGACCGGCCCGCGAACACCACGCCGGCCCCGGCCCGACTGCCCCGACGTCGCACGAAGAACCGAAGATGCAGGACGAACTGCAGGAGCTCCGGGACATCATGACCGCCTACGCCATCCTCGGGAACCCGGAAAAACGCTCAGCCTACGACCGGGAACACCCACGGTCCACGGCCAACCCGAAGCCGCAGCGGCCGGACAGCGCCGCTGTGCCCCCGGACAGTACCGCTGTGCGGCCGCACGGCGTGACCGTGCGGACACCAGGGGCGTTGCTTCCCGCCGCGTCGCTGCTGATCGGACCGGTCACCTGGAAGCCTCCCGGCGGACGGTCCCCGGACATGCCGGCCCGGCCAGGTCCGTTTCCCCCAGGCGGCTATACCCTGATCCTGCGGATCAGGCCCTGAAAGCCGAAGACTGCGCAATCACAAAGGACACCCCCATGAGCGCCTGGCGCCCCTACGACAACCAATTGATACCCGCCTTCTATGAACGCTTCGAAAAGCGGTGGGGCAAAGGAACAGCCCCGTTCCTGGATCCCGAAACCCACGAACAACCCATGCCCCGGGCCCAATGGATCAACCCGGACACCGGTGCCGCGGTCGCGGTCGTGCCCATCTGGACCGAGGACCCCCAACACCGCTCCTTCGGGGTGTTCTACCTGCCCCCGGCCGGTGACATTTGGATCCTGCGCCCCGGGTACACCAACTACATCGAAACCGACCCCAGGAACACCGAGCAAACCACCCTGCGCAACGACGCCTTCAGGAAAGCCGTCGCACATGCCAAGGAATTCATCTACGGAACCCAGCCCTGAAAATCGCGTCCCGGACCAGACAGACCACCCCGCAGGCCCGGCAGCACCCGCCCCTTCGGATCCGCCACGGATCCGACCCCGCTTCCGCCGTTCGGGCCCGAAACGCAATACCCGGACCCCATGGCCAATCACCCGGAGCACCCGATGACCGATCCACAAATCAACCAGTTCCTCCAGGACTGCATCATCCACGATGACGCATCCGATACAGGGATCAACCCAGACGCGTTCTACGGACTCTACGTCAGCTGGTGCGCGCTGAACCTAAAAGTCCCTCTCCCCGACCCCGCCTTCCGAACTGCCCTGCGCCTCGCGGGCCTTCGCATGGAAAAGAACGGGAAGAACAAAAACGGCGCCTTCCACGGCCTGCGCATGACAGGACCGGCAGCGGTGGACTACATCCTCAACAGCAATCCCTAAAACACGACCAACCAGGTCCGACGCCGCGCACCATCGCCCCGGCAGAAACACTACGGCCCGGGTGCACGTCCCGGCACCGATAGCCCGGCAAACACAGTGGCACCGCTGGCTTCAGGACCGCTGGCACTCCTCGAGCCGCTACGTGGCTCGTGGTGATTCGTTCACCGAAAGCGTCAGGTGGCCGGGGCCTATCCCGGCGCGGCCACAGCCGCCGCGGCAGCGGCAGCGGCGTTGACATGGCCGACGACAGCAGAGCTGTGCGCGGCTCCGTCGCGGAGCATGCCCAGAGGGCACTCAGCCGGCGCCGTGCCAGGGACAGCATGGCCGGGATGCGGGTTTTGCCTTCGAGTCGTCTGCGGTCGTAGCAGGTCCAGCATGGCAGGCCGCCAGCGACCGACGGCTCGGGCAAGCTCTGGAGCGACTCCCCTAGGAATACCAAAGCCGCACACGACAACCCCCTTGACAGAAGCACGGCATTGGCCAAATCGGGGACCGACTCGTGCCGTCCGGTCTCCTGCACCTGGTCCCGCAGAGCGCAAACTGTTCACGCAGCGGCAGCCGCAGACGCCGGGTCCTTGGATCACCACTTCGATGGTCGCTCCGGGTTGAGCGATTTTCGCGCATTGGCTGCGCTGTGCAGGATGCCGGCAAAGTGCCTGGCTCAAGCGGACCGGCTGCGTGGGTGGGCAGGCCTGGACCGGTCCTTCTTGCCGCGCCCGGGTGCCCTCGGTGGCGGACATTCCGTTTTCCGTCGGTCACTCAAAGGCGGCGAGGGCTTTGCGCAGCCTGGTGGCGGCGTCACCGGCGACCTCTTTGATGGCCGGCGCAGCGCTGAGCTTGACCATGGTCTGGGGGTCAATGGCTTCCACTGTGGTCGTTTTTTCGCTCCTGTTCCGGCGCACCGCCACGTTGCATGGCAGCAGTGCACCGATTTCCGGTTCGGCTGCGAGGGCGCGGCTGGCCAGGGCCGGGTTGCAGGCGCCGAGTATGACATAGTCTCCTACAGCGTCGGCCGCTTCAGCTCCGAGCTTGGCCTCGAAGGTGGAGCGGACGTTGATTTCCGTGAGTATTCCGAAACCCTGGGCTGCCAGTGCGTCCCGGGTGCGGTCCAGGGTTTCGGCCCATGCAAGGTCGACGGTGGTAGTGAGTGTGTACGTCATGGTTCTCCTGGGGCTGCCCGACGGCTGGTTTGGTTAGGCGAGGGAGAGGAAGAGCTTCTCCAGGTCTTTCTTGTCCATCGTTTCGTCCTTTTGGACGATGCACTGCTCGAGGCCCGTGGCGATGATGGCGAACCCGGCCCGGTCCAGCGCCTTCGATACGGCGGCCAGCTGGGTGACGACGTCCTTGCAGTCCCTGCCTTCTTCCAGCATGCGGGTGACAGCGGACAGCTGACCCTGGGCCCGCTTGAGGCGGTTGATGACAGGGGTGAGTTCAGAAGGATTGAGTTCCATGGGTTTCTCCAAAGATCGGGGCTGCATCCATTCTATACCCCCTAGGGTGTTTTGACTACCCCTGGGGGTATCTGTAATACTCGGTGGGGTATTCAGATTGTGTCGAAAGGACCTCCGTGACTTCCCCTTCCTCTTCAGCCGGCCCCGCCGTCGCCGCCTTGGCTCCGGAAACCCTCGAAGCGTGGTTCCGTGAGCATCAGGACCTGGTGGTGCTTGATGTGCGGTCCGCGGCCGAGTTCGAATCGATGCACATCCGCGGCTCCTACAACGTGCCGCTGCCGCTTTTGTCCGAGCACACTGACGAGCTCGCCGCCCGCCTGGGCTCCCGCGTGGTCCTGGTCTGCCAGTCCGGCGTGCGCGCCGAGCAGGCCCGCCAGCGCCTTGCCAAGTCCGGTATCGACACCGCCTACGTACTGACCGGCGGCGCACCCGGTTTCGCTGCCGCCGGCGGGGACGTCGTCAGGGGCAAAAACCGCTGGGACCTTGAGCGGCAGGTCCGCCTTGTGGCCGGGTCCCTCGTGGTCCTGGGCCTGGCAGGCGGCAAGTTCGTCTCTCCGAAGATCCGGACGCTTGCCGGGGTCATCGGGACCGGCCTGACGTTCTCGGCCGCGACCAACACCTGCGCCATGGGCAAGGCCCTCTCTGCCATGCCGTGGAACAAGGCCGCCAACGAACCCACCCGCGAAAGCGCCATCCTGCAGCTTCCCGTTCAGGCGGCCCCAGAGGATGCCGCGGCATGATCCCGGCACTGGGTCTGGGGCTGGCCGTCGGCATCGTCCTTGGCGTAGTGGGCGGCGGCGGGTCCATCATCGCCGTTCCAGCCCTGGTCTACGGCGTTGGGATGAGCCCTGCCCAGGCCATTCCCACCTCGCTGCTGGTCGTGGGCATCTCCTCCCTGGCAGCCCTGATCCCCAGGATCCGCGAGGGCCTGAACTGGCCGGTGATCGCCCTGGTGGGAGGTGCCGGCATCCCTGCAGCCTGGGCCGGCGCGGCCGTAGGCAAGCTGCTGGACCCAAACATCCTGATGCTGGCATTCGCGGTGATCATGGTGGCCGCGGGCGTCCGCATGCTCATGAAGACCCGCGAAACCGAGGGATCCTGCAGCACCGGGCCGGGCAGGGCCTTCCGGTCCTGCGCCCCGAAGGCCGTGGGAGTGGGCCTGCTCGTCGGGTTCCTCACCGGACTGCTGGGTGTGGGCGGCGGCTTCCTCATCACCCCCGCACTGACCATCTTCCTGGGCCTGCGCATGAAGCAGGCCGTTGGGACCTCGCTGGCAATCATCGCCATCAACTCCGCAGCCGGGTTCAGCGCCCACGCTGCCGGCTACACCATCGACTGGACCACCACATTGGCATTCGCGGTCCCGGCCATCGCAGGATCGCTCGTTGCCGCCCGGTTTGCCCGTCGCCTCAAGGACAAGCACATCCGCATCTCTTTCGCGGTACTCATCTTCGCCGTCGCGGCGTGGGTCACCGCCGGCACGGTCACCGCCTGACCCATCCATAGAGGAGAACACCATGGGACTGATCGATTCCCTCAAGAAGGCCTTCAGCAAGCCCTACAAGACAATCTCGGTAGCGCAGGCCAAGGACCTCCTGGGCTCCGGGGCCACGCTCATTGACGTCAGGTCAGCCCAGGAATGGCGGACCGGACGGGCGCCTCAGGCCAAGCACGTCCCACTGGACAGGCTGCAGGCCAGCACCGCCGGCATCCAGAAAACCCGTCCGGTGATCGCCGTCTGCGCCTCCGGCGTCCGCTCGGCCTCAGCAGCCCGGCTCCTCGCCGCCAAGGGATACGACGCCTACTCGATGCGCGGCGGCATGGCCGCCTGGCGCCAGACCGGCGAACCCGTCCGCTAGGCAAGCAACACTTCCACACACCAGCCGAACCACTTCGAAGGAGAACCCCCATGGCTGAAATCACCATTACCGAAGCCGACCAACGCCGCTCCACCGCCCGCATCCTGGACGTCCGCGAGGACTTCGAAGTCGCCGAAGGCATGATCCCCGGCGCCCTGCACATCCCCATGGGCCAGCTGCAGGCCCGCTTGGGCGAACTCGACCCGGCCGTGCCCGTCATCGCCGTCTGCCGCAGCGGCAACCGCAGCGCCGCCGTCGCCGACGCCCTCAACGGCGCCGGCTACAAAGCGGACACCATGACCGGCGGCATGACCGCCTGGACCCGCGCCGGACTCCCCACCACCTAGGCACCCCGCCGCAGGGCAACCACCCCACCCGCCCGAAAGGACACGACAGATCATGACAACCATCGACATCACCGACCAATCCTTCGCCCAGACCCTGGAGGACAACAACATCGTCTTCGTTGACTTCTGGGCAGCCTGGTGCGGCCCCTGCCGCATGTTCGCCCCCACCTACGGAGCCGCCGCCGAACGGCACCCGGACATCACCTTCGCCAAGGTCGACACCGAAGCCGAACAGGCCCTGTCCGCCGCAGCGAACATCACCTCCATCCCCACCCTCATGGCCTTCAAGGACAAAAAGCTGGTTTTCTCCCAGCCCGGAGCCCTCAACGCCACCGGTCTCGAAGAGGTCATCCAGGCCGTCAAAAACCTGGACATAGACAAACTCCAGCCTTCCGAAAACCACCAGCAGGCCTAGCGTTCGTACCGTTTGCCCGGCGCACATCCCTCATTGCGATATACCCCCAGGGGTATTACACTTGAATCAATCCCCCAGACACCCACTCCATGAAGGAGAACACCAGATGCTTATCGAGCGCATTTACGATGAAGACCTCGCCCAGGCCAGCTACCTGATTGGCTGCCAGGCCAACGGCACTGCCGTTGTTGTGGACGGCCGCCGCGACATCGCGGTGTACCAGGAACTGGCTGAGAAGAACGGCATGAAGATCGTGGCTGTCACCGAGACCCACATCCACGCCGACTACCTCTCCGGCACCCGCGAACTGGCTGCAGCGACCGGCGCGAAGATCTACGTCTCCGGCGAGGGCGGCCCGGACTGGCAGTACGAATTCGACGGCGAACGCCTCTACGACGGTGACAAGATCACCATCGGCAACATCAGCATCCAGGCCGTGCACACCCCGGGACACACCCCTGAGCACCTGTCCTTCCTGGTCACGGACGGCGCGTTCAGCGACCAGCCCGGCTACCTGCTCTCGGGCGACTTCGTCTTCTCCGGCGACCTCGGCCGGCCGGACCTGCTGGACGAGGCAGCCGGCGGCATCGACACCCGTTTTGAAGGTGCCAAACAGCTGTTCGCCAGCCTCCGGGATAAGTTCCTGACCCTGCCGGACTACGTCCAGGTCCACCCGGCCCACGGCGCCGGCAGCGCCTGCGGCAAGGCCCTCGGCGCCACCCCGTCCTCTACGGTGGGCTACGAGCGGCTCTACGCCTGGTGGGGTCCCTACCTCGCCGCCAATGACGAGCAGGGCTTCATCGAGGAACTCCTAGACGGCCAGCCCGACGCCCACGCCTACTTCGGTCGGATGAAGCGGAAAAACCGTGAAGGCCCTGTCGTGATGGGTGAGCGGACGCCGCTGCCCGAACTGGCAACCGGCATCGTCGCAGCCGGCCTCGAAGCAGACACCTTGACCTTCATCGACACGCGCCCCAACAGCGACGTCCACGAAGGAACTGTTGCCCGTTCCCTGAACGTGCCGGCAGGCAAGTCCGTGGCCAGCTACGGTGCCTGGGTCGTGAACCCCGAGACGGACAAGAACCCGCTGGTACTCCTCGCCCCAGACCAGGAACAGGCTATGGACATGTGGGACCACCTGGTACGGGTTAGCATCGACAACGTCGCCGGCTACGTCACCAGCATCGAAGGACTCCCCACCTTCACGCCGAAGCTGATCCAGCCCGAAGACCTGCAGGGCTTCGACGCCGCCCTGGTCGTGGACGTCCGCAACCGCAGCGAACACACCGCCGGGAACATCCCCGGCTCGTACCAGCTCAGCGCCGGACGGATCATGTGGCACCTGGACAAGCTCCCCGCCGAGGGCACCATCGTCACCTACTGCCAGTCCGGCGTCCGGAACTCCGTGGCAGCCAGCGCCCTGCGCCGCGCCGGGTACGACGTCGTCGAACTCGACGGCAGCTACGCCGCCTGGGACGCCTTCCAGCAGAGCCGACAGAACGCCGTCTCAGCAAAGTAGCCCCTTAGACCGCCCGGACGCGTTCCCCCACGCGTCCGGGCACCTTTATGTCCCCGCCACGAAAGCGAGCATCCCGGAATGGCCAGAACAAAGGCGGGAAGCACCCTGGACTCCACCGGCGTCACTCTGGGCCTGGGACAGAACCTGGCGCAGTTCGTGCTGCTGGTGACGGTCAACGCCCTGGTGGGCGGCACTCTTGGCCAGGAGCGCACCGTGCTGCCGTTGCTGGCAGGGCAGGTTTCCCACCTGGACCTGTACACCAGCGCGCTGACATACATCCTTGCCTTCGGCCTGTCCAAGGCCGCGATGAACTACTTCGCGGGAACGCTCTGTGACCGGTTCGGCCGCAAACCAGTCCTCGTCGCGGGCTGGCTGGTGGCGATCCCCGTACCGCTCATGCTCATCTTCGGCCCGTCGTGGGGATGGATCGTTGCGGCAAACGTGTTCCTCGGTGTCAGCCAAGGCCTGACCTGGTCCACGGCCGTGATCATGAAGATGGACCTCGTCGGCCCGAAACAGCGCGGTCTCGCCATGGGTCTGAACGAAGCAGCAGGCTACCTCGGAGTCGCCGTCACTGCCCTGACGACCGGGTATATCGCGTCCGTGTACGGACTCCGACCCGGCCCGTTCCTCCTCGGTGCCGCCTACATCGCCCTCGGGTTGGGCCTGTCAGTTCTGACCATTCGCGAGACCCACCACCATGCCAAGACGGAAGCCTCCCAGCACGTAAGTGCACACAGGAGTGCCGACGCCGGCCTCACCACGGGACAGATTTTCACCCTCACCAGCTTCAAGGACCGCTCACTTTCCGCCGCCAGCCAGGCCGGACTGGTGAACAACCTCAACGACGGCCTCGCCTGGGGTCTCTTTCCGGTCCTCTTTATCAGCGCCGGGCTAGACCTGAACCAGGTAGGGATCCTGGCCGCCGTTTATCCCGCGGTCTGGGGCGCCGGGCAACTCTTCACCGGTGCCGCCTCAGACCGGTGGGGCCGCAAATGGTTCATTGTGACCGGCATGATTGTCCAAGCCGCGGGACTGGCAATAGTCGCCGCAGCCCATAGTTTCGGGCCTTGGCTCATCGCCGCAGTCCTCCTCGGTATCGGAACGGCTATGGTCTACCCCGCCCTCCTCGCCGCCATCGGGGACATCGCACACCCCACCTGGCGGGCCCGCTCCGTCGGTATTTACCGCCTCTGGCGTGACGGCGGCTTCGCCATCGGTGCACTTCTGTCAGGTCTTCTCGCAGACCTGTATGGCATTCCCGCAGCGATCGCGGCCGTCGCTGCACTCACAGCCGCCTCCGGTCTGGTGGTCGCCGTTCGAATGCGCGGCAACGACCACATAACGCAGTAGAAACTGGTCCTTGGCCGGCACGTTAGCCCTGAATGACTCCGCGCAGACGCACTACTGTCAGCGTTCAGCTGATAGGCAGTCACGACACATAGCGACAACAGAACGCCGCCAAGCACCGCCAAAACCCACAGGTCTCCATGCCGACGACGACGTCGTTCTCTCATAATCGGCCCTTTGCGGGAGACCTCGCCAGATGCCGTCCACTGCACCCGGCAAGTCCCATTTCTTTCCCAGAAGCCGTTCTCACACACTTTTCCCGACCGTACGTTCCGGGAAATGTTTGTGGGAGAATCCGGTCATAAGCAAGGACTCGAGCCCGGTGGCCTGTCCGATGCCGAGGGGTTAAACGCCAGGCCTCTCCGCGGTGTACTGCAGGGCCGGATCAGCTCCGGCGCGGTTGCCGGCACTTATTACACCGTCGGCTTAAGAACGTGCCGCGTTTGGCGAAAGGAACTGCGTGCATCGGTTTTGGCCGACCGTGATCCGGGACGGCCGTAGGGCCAGCACCCTCCACCGTCACCGTTACCGACTGACTCTCGGGGCTATGCCCGGTGCCGCATCTGACCTAGGAAAATGACGAACGAATCGACATGTCATTCGTTCTTTCGAATGCTCGGATTCTGCCTGCTTCTCAAGGCTCTATGCAGCTCCCACCAAGACCACAATGCACCCAGAAGAAACAATCCGGCCAGTGCAAGGTACACGGCTTCGTTTTTGTCTCCCCAACGAGTCGCCCATGCGGTAATCCATCCCGCGGATACAACACAAAAGATGAAAACGGTCGCCTTGCGGATACCAATGCTGATGGTGATCGACCTCCTATCAGTCCAGCTACTTTATCCTCCGAGGATCTTCCCGAACAGACCGCCAACGCTTCCGGCGAACCCAGTAACAGCCCCGGCAATCGCTCCCTGGCCGAGGCCGTTGAACGTGTTGTTGGCAACCGTTTGAGGATTATCTCCGTTCAAGAAGGAGGTTGTACCAGCACCAATTGCAGACCCTAGGCCAACTGAAAGAATGCCGAGACCGATAGCGCCCGCAAGTCCCGTAACGAGTGGGGCGCCGGCCAGCGCAACCATTCCTGTGACGGCAATCCCAATGGTCGGGCCGAGTACATCGCCTAAACCTAGGCCGCTCGGATCTGTCTCATTCACGGGATCAGCTCCGGCATAGAGGTAGCGGTTTGTTTCTTGGCCTGAGGGATCAACTTGGGTGAAGCGGCCGCGGGTGGGGTTGTAGTAGCGGGCGCCGAATTTGGAGTACCCGGTGCTGGTGTCTTTGTAACCTCCGGCGTACTGCCAGGGGTTGGTGGCGGCCTGCGCCCCGGTGCTGGTGGTGTTGCCCCAGGAGTCGTAGGCGTAGGTGGCTGCGGCGGTTTGGGTACTGTCGGTGAGCAGGATGACAGAGCCGAGGGCGTCGGTGGTGTAGTAGAAGCTTGCGCCGGTGCTGGTGCGCATGCTGACCAAGTTACCCTGCGGATCGCGGATGAACGAGGTGGTCGCCCCGCCGGTGGTTTGACGGGTGATGCCCAGGGAACCGTTGAGGAACGAGGTGCCTCCGGCGCTGAGCCGGCTGTCGTTGCGTGGCCCGTTGTAGGTGAAGTTCGTCGTGGTGCCGCCTGCTGTGTTGGAGGTGAACTGGTCGAAGATGTTGTACACCTGGGTGGCGGCCCCTGCCCCGGTGGTGTTGCCGTTCGCGTCGTAACTGTAGGTCGTGGCCCCGCCGGGCGGGGTGGCGCAGGATCCTGTGCTGGCACCGGTCCAGCAGAGCTGGTCGGCTCCGTTGTAGGCGGCGTAGACGGTCGCGGTCCCGGTCTTGGTGTCCTGGGTGCGGTTGCCGTTCTTGTCGTACGCCCAGGTCTCGGTCGTAGCCCCGGTGACGGCGGAGGTGAGCCGGTTGATTTCGTCGTAGCTGTAGGTGGTGACGGCCCCTGTTTCAGTGGTCAGGGTCTTGCGCAGCGCCCCGTCCTTGGTGCCGTTGACCGTGTAGGTGTAGGCCCGCTTGGCCAGCACCGCGCTGGAGCTGTTGGTCGCTGTGATGGAAGTGATCCGGGAGGCGCCGTCGTAGGCGGTGGTGTTCACGACCCCGTTCGGATAGCTCGTGGTGGTGTGGCGGTTGTTGTTGTCATAGCCGAAGCCGGTGCATTTGGTGCTGTTCGGGAACGCCGGTGTCCCGGAGCAGGATCCGCCGGGTTCGGCGAGGCTGCTCAGCCGGTTCGCGGCGTCGTAGGCGTAGTTCACGGTCCCGGTCGGGTCGGTGAAACTGACGACGTTGGACGCCCCGTCGTAGGCCACGGTGGTCGTGGTTCCGGAGAAGGATTTGGTCTTGGGCCGGTTCTGGGCATCCCAGGTGAAGTTGGTGTTCCCGGTGTCGTCCTGGCTCTGGGTCAGGTTCCCGCGGGTGTCGTAGGTGTACGAGACGCAGTTGCTGGCACAGTTCACGCCCTTGTCGATCTGGACGAGCCGGTCGTTGTCGTCGTAGTCGTAGTTGGTGACCTGGCCTTTTCCGTCCGTGGAGGTGATCAGCCGGGACGCGTCATCGTAGACGTTTGTGACCGCCCCCAGCGGCGAAGGATAGGTGATGGTGGTCGGCTGGCCCAGGGCGCCGTAGGTGTAGCTGGTGACGTTGCCGTTGCCGTCGGTGGACTTGCACACCTGGCCTTTCTTCGCCCCGCAGGTGGTCCCGGCTGCGTCGCCCTGATAGTTCAGCGTCGGCGTTCCCCCGGCACCCCCGCCCGTGCCCGGCGTGGTGGTCTGGTATTTGTTGTTGGTGTTCGCGTCGTAACTGTAGGACGTGGTTTGGTTCTCGGTGCTGACCACCCCGCTGGGCTGGTAGTTCGACAGCGGGTTCCCGGCGTTGGTGGGGTAGGTGAAGGAGATCTCTCCCCCGCCCCCGGTTCCCCCGGCCGGGGCCGTGACCTTCGTCAGCGAGTTGTTCGCGTTGAAGGTGTAGGTGGTCGTGTTGCCCAGGGACGCCTGGGCCGTAGTGATGTTGTCGTGGGAGTCGACCGTGAAGTTGTTCAGGTGCCCGAGCGGGTCCATGACTTCCGTGACCTGGTTCGCGCTGAAGGACCGGAACCGCGTGGTGTTCAGGTTCGGGTCCTTCACATACCCCAGGAACCCGTCCGTCGGGGAGGAAGCGTAAGTGTATTGCCAGATGCTTTGCTCGGGTTTGCCGGTCGCGTACGTCACCTGGCTCAACGTGGTGAATGACGGCGTGTAGGCCAGCGTGGTCACGGTGCCGACATCATCGGTGATCGTGGTGATCTGGTTGTTCGCCCCGCCATAGCCGAAGCTCATCACTGCACCGGTCGCGTCGGTGATCTTCGACAGCGCACCGTTCGGACCCGAATACTGCAGATAGATGTTCCGGGACAGCGCGTCGTCGTGGATCTGGGAGGGCTGCTCGGCGTTGTTCGGATCAGCATAGGTGAAGGTCACCGGACGGCCGCCGATGGTGTCGTTGATCGTCGTCAACAACCCGGCCGTGTTGTACGTGTACGTGATCTTGTTCGGCGCCGACGCGTTCTGATCATCCTCGGAGACAAGCCGGAACGTGGAACTGGTACCCACCTGCTGGTACTCGTTGCTATACCCGGTGTCGTTGAACCGGATCGTTACCGCCGTGGACGTGAACGTCGTGATCGTCGCATTCAACCCCGGAGGCATCGTCCACGCCCCCGTCCCTGCCGGAGCAAAGGTGTACGTCCCGCCGTCCGGCGCCGTGTACACCACCGAATTGTCCGATCCCACCGTGACCGCGGCCTCGTTCGCGCCCACCGACAAGGTCGGGCGGACATCGTTTTCGGAGTTGTACCGCCAGCCAATCGTCAGGTCCCGGCCGGCGCCCTTCACGTGCAGCAACTGCCCCGTCAAGACCACGTTCCCGTTCGTCGGGTTCCACGACAACGCACTCATGTCCGTCAGATGCCGGGTCACCATCGCCGCCGCACCCCTGATCCCCGACCGGCTCCCCAAAGACCCCGACGCGGGCGGAAGAACCATCGGCGCCAGACCCACCGCCGGCACCGCCGCCGCGTCCACCCCGGGCACCCGGTGCTGCAACGCGGAGGTCGTTCTTTCCGGCGGCTTCACCGACGCCGGCGCTAACTGCGTGACGGCGGCGTTCGACGGCACGGCAAGGCCCGTGACAACAACCGCAGAAAGAACAAAACCTGACAAAAGAGACCGTAAAGCAGCCATGCTGCGCCCCCGAAATTTCGTGCTCCCCAGTGAGCATCCGTTGCGCCCCCAGCGAGCACGAAATGATCATCATGCTTACTAATTCAAGAAAGCAAGAGCCGACTCCCGAAGATTTTCCAAGCAGCCCAGAACCCGCAACTGCAGCCCCGCCCCGACGAAGACCAATATGACAACTACGACAACGAGGCCACCGGGCGACGGGAAAGGTTGCCCGAGTCAACAAATCCGCACGTCAGCACCAGCCTTTGCCTCCCAGCCTACGACCGCGCCTGGCCGTCCAGGCCGAAGGACACCTCACCAAAACATGCATTTTTGACGCATGTTTTGATATTTTTGTCAAATCAGTCAATCTCTTGACAGTTTTAGCAACATCCAGCCGACCTGACACCGCTCCTACCAAACCATGCCAGCCGACGAACGCCGCCCACCCATGCTCCCCGCCAAAGAGGCCCTAACTCAGACATGCTGGGCCAGCTCACAACCCTGGGGAAACGAGACGTCTCACAACGCCGGGCGACCGCGAAGCAACGATCGCGAAGGAGGCCCGGGTTTCGGCGGAATCGCGCCGTTTTTCGAGGGTGTCCGGGATCGACGATTCTTACATCCATGTCTCGCAACCTTCTGGTTGAATCGGTGTATCCATTCTTGGTTATGCGACACATCGCACACAGTAACTGTCAGCGACATCCCGCCACCAAGCTGCAGATCACGTCAACCACGAAACCAGTGTTTCGTCCGGGCTACGTCATTCCCAACCAATAGTCACATCCGGAGATCCGCACGACGGAACTGATCGACGCCAGCCCGCTGACCGCGTTGGAACTTCAACTCTCATCCTCAGACGCGGGCCTTCTCGCGAAGAGCCTACGGACTCTGCGTGTGCTGAATCTTGGCGGCAGCGACGTCAACACCCATGGGATCGATGCTGTTCACGATCATGGCCGCCCTCGCGCAGATGGAACACGAGGTCAAACGGGAACGCATCATCGACTCGGTCAGCAAAACGCCGGGCAGCCGGACAGGACCTCGGCGGCCGCCCCCGCAGGATCACCGACAGCCAGATCCGAAACGCAATCCGCCTGGTAGAAGGCGGCTTCCATCAGGGTCAAAGCAGATTCAGAGTGGAAGACTGCTAGGCGGTGGTGATGATGGTGTAGACCTTGGTGATGGTTTCCGTCACTATCCATCGGCCTTTCCATCCGGGCTGCATGAGGACTGTGATGCCCGGGGCGAGTTCAGTGATGAGCCCCGACTGGTCGACAAGTTGTCCGGAGCCGTGGGCGATGTGGATGTATTCGAGGTAGCCGGCGTGTTCGGTGTGGAACTCGCCGGGGGTGACTTGCCAGAGGCCAAGCTGGTGGGAGGGCGTGTCGTTAAGGATGACGGTGCTGGCGGCCGGTGTTCCGATGATGACGCGCTCAGCGGGTATTGCGACGGGTTCGGGCCAGTCTATGGCGGCCAGGTTGATCTGTTCTGCCCTCGAGATGCTCATGCTGCGATTCCTGCGCTGATGCTGATGATTGCCTGTGCTGCCCGGTCTCCGCTGCGCAGAGCCCCTTCCATCAGGCCGGTGAATTCACGGTCGATGTACTCGCCGGCGAAGAACAGCCTGCCGTGCGGGGCTGCCAACGCCTCGGCGTCGTGGGTCGAGAAACCTGGCGCGTGGGCCGTGTACGCCCCCTTCGCGAGCGGATCGTACGGCCAGGCGGTCAAGATTGCGTCGAGGGGGGCAATGGAGAGGTCCGAACGGAGGTCACGGACGCGCTTTTCCCATTCCTTGCCGTTCCCGTCGATGCCGAGGGTTTCGAGGTGGCCGAGTTCGCCGCCGAAGCAGTTCAGCACCGGGGCAACTTCACCGCCGGAGGCCATGGCGGTCCAGGTCCAGAACCTGTCGGCGACACTCATCACCGCGCTTGTTTCCGGCGTCTTATCGAGTGCGAGATGGAGTTTGGCGGCGTTTCCCTGCACTACACGTGTCATTGCCTCGCGCTTCCAATTGGGCAGGTCGATGCCCAGTGTCGTTGAGTAATTCAAAACACCGAAGGGAAGCGCTACGACGCTGTAGTCGTAGAATTCCGAGTGATTCCCGGTGCTGATGATGACCTTGTCGTCGGTCTGGGCGATGGCTTCAATCTTCGTCCCGAACCGGATGCGCTCCCCCAGGTTTCCTGCCATGGCGTTGGGCAGGCTTTGGTTGCCGCCACCGATCCGCCAGCTCGGCCCGGGCTCAAACGACGCGACGTGGTCAAGGGTTTCCTCCGCGGTGACCTGGTCGATGCGGACGGCGGTTGAGACTTCGATACGGGATTCGAGTGCTTCCCGCACCGGTCCGGCGGCGCCGATCCCGTCGAGTACATCAGCCACGGAACGGGCGCTTCGGCCGGTGGCAGCTGCGGCGGCGGCCTGTTTGCCGAGGGTTGCCATAGCTTGGGTCGTTACTTCGGGGCGGTCCGCGGGCTTGCGGATGTAGTAGCTCATGCCGGTGTCGACGAGGTCCAGGCCGTGCTCTGTGCAATAGCTTCGGAGGGTTGTGTAGCCGTTGAGGACGAATTCTGCGCCGCGCTCGATAACATGGTCGGTGCCGGCAGCTGTGATGGTCTCGGACCAGACCCGTCCGCCGACGCGGTCACGGGCTTCGTACACGGTGACGTCGTGGCCGGTTTTGACGAGTCGGGTCGCGGCGGCAAGGCCGGCCAGCCCGGCGCCGATAACGGCGATGCGGGGCGCAGTGGTCACAGGAGTACTCCTTGTTTGGGGTGGATAAGTGCTGTTTCGGCCAGGGAGCGGCCCTTCGTTTCGGGCGCCCAGGCGGCACAGGCGATGAACGCTGCCAGGGTGACGAGGGCGAAGATCCCGAGAGTCCAGTTGATGCCGATGGTGGCGATGCCGATCGGGACGAGGTAGGTGCCGGTGGCGGCACCTATGCGGCTGAAACCGACCGCTGCTCCGACTGCGGTCGCGCGGATCTCGGTGGGGAACAGTTCGTTGGGGTAGATCCATTCAAGAATGCTGGGGCCGCCGGAGACGAAGGCGTAAATGAGGAACCCGGCGATGACGAACCATCCGGGTGCGCCGACCCAGAGCGCGAGCCCGCCTAGGGAGAGCGCCATCAAGGCGAAGGGCACCAGTGTCATCGGCCGGCGGCCCCAGGTTTCCACCAGTTTCAATGCCGGGATGACGCCGACGGCGAACAAGGCCGCGATCAGCAACTCACCGAGGGTTTCGGCGTTTCCTCCGCTAAGCCCCGTGGCGGCAAGGATGACGCCGCCGAAAGTGTAGAGTGCGTATTGGGGGGTGATCTGGGCGAAGTACAGCACCCCGCACATCAGGGTCCGCTTCCAGTATCCGTCCTTGATCAGCAGGGACAGGTCCCGGAGGGTGGAGCTCTTTTGCTCGGTCGGCACGGCGGCCAGATCGACTTCTGCTGCTGTTTCGGCACCATAAACTTGGGTCAGGACGTCCCTGGCCTCGGTAAGGCGGCCTTTGCCTGCCAGCCAGCGCGGGGATTCGGGGATCCCGCGGCGCATCAGGACGACGATCAGGCCCAGGACCGCGCCGGAGGCTAGCATGATCCTCCAGGGGTGCGCCCCGGTGAGGTTGATCAGGATGAATCCGAAGAGGAAAGCGGTCATTGCCCCGAGTGACCAGGCGAAGCCCGACAGCCCGATCATGAAACCACGACGCTTGCGGGGCGTGAATTCGGTGAGCAGGGAGGTGGCGATCGGGTAGTCCGCGCCGATGGCCAGCCCGATGATGAACCTCAAGGCGATGAGCTGCCATGCGGTACCGACAAATGCCGTCAGCCCGCAAGCGACGACCAGCACCGTGAGGTCAAGCGCGTACATCTTTTCGCGGCCGATTTTGTCGGTCAGGGCACCGAAGACTGTCGCGCCGAAGAAAATGCCGATGAGTCCGGAGGCGCCGATAAGTCCCAGTTCAACAGGGTTGGCCGGAATTTCGGCGAGGAACCCTACGAGGGCCACGCCGATCAAGCTGATGATGTAGCCGTCGAGGAAGGGACCTCCACAGCATGCGATAAGGAGCTTCCGATGAAACCGTGTCACAGGCGCATCGTCGATTACAGAGAATCCGCTCACAAACATCTCCTTTGATGGTTGGGGGTGATCGACGCCACGTGACGCGATCTCGTCCTCAACGATACGAAGGCCCCTTGACGTCGTACATTCGCACTATTGCTAGACAAAGCCGATTTTTCATACGAATGTTGAAAGGTGAAATCAACGATCACCATTGCCGACATCATCGCCGATCCCAGCTTGGACACCCGCCTCGTCAGCGGTGCGAAAGGGGTTGACCGGGCCGTGTTGTGGGCCCATTCATGCGAGATGCCCGAGCCTGCCCGTTGGCTGGGTCCTCACGAGCTGCTGATGACGATCGGCTTGTGCGTTCCCTCGAAGAGCCAAGCACAGCGTGAGTTCGTCGCCAGCCTTGATGAAGCAGGCCTGGCCGGAATCACGGTCGGTGACGACGATCTTGCGCCCCGTTTGACCAGGGCGATGCTTGAGGAGTCCGAGGCCCGGGGGTTCCCGGTCCTGGCCACCGGGCACAACACACCGTTTGCGGCGATCGGGCGCACCGTCGCGGCCGCCAACGCCAACCGGCAAACGATGGACGTCCTCGTGCTGGCGAAGCTGTACCAAGTCGTGGCTGCTCAGAGCCCGGCGGAGAGGCGGACCGGAAAACCATTGCGCGACCTGTTCCGTACCGATCTTCAAGTGATAGACGACGCCACGGGATGCGTGGTCGTCGGAAATGGAGTCCTGGGCCGGGAAGATTGGCGCAGGTACCCGCTGCGTACCCACAGAGCAACACAGCTGACGGTCAGTCCCGGGGCCCAGCTGGATGGGTTCTCCCTCGTGCACCTGACCCAGGTCCTCGCGGTGGACGCCAACGCAATCCTCCAAGAAGCAACAGAGCGGGTCCGCGAAAAAGGCGCCACGCTCGATTCCGCCTTGGCGGGTCGGCCGGACCAGCGTCTCACCTCGTGGCTCGCCGACGGGAAAGGGCACGTCGCCTACCGCGCCATCGTCACCGATTCCGAAGTGGAGAACCGGATTCCACTGGCCATCGTGTTGTCCGGACTCGATCTTCCCACCACCCGCAGCAACGGAAGAACAATTCTCATAAGCCCCCTAGCCGATGTCGAACCCGTCCGGGAAATCCTCCGGCAACTCTCCGTGGCGGCCGGCGTTTCCTCAGAACACCACGACCTTGGCGATCTGGCCGGCGCCATCGCGGAAGCCTCATCCGAGTTCTCCGTTGCCGTTTCCTCCGGAGAGCAATGGCGTGAATTCCACGGGGAACGCGTTTCGCTGCTGGCGCGCTCACGGACCGAATCAGCCCTCATCGTCCAAACCGTCCTGGGGCCCGTCGCAACCAACGAACCCAGGTACGTTCCACTACGGGAAACACTCTTCACATTCCTGGACCACGACCTGAGCTGGAAGGACACCGCCGACGCCCTAGGGACGCACCGCCAAACCATCGTCTACAGGCTGAACCAGATCGAGACACTCACCGGACGCAGCGTGCGCCGGACAAAGGACGTGTCCGAACTCTGGCTTGCCAGAGTCGCCTGGGACCATCTCAAGGGCCGCACCTGAGCAACCCTATCCAGGATCCGCGTCAGGGCGATGAAATCACGCGGCGGAAAAGAGGATGACTCGGGCCGTTACCGCACTTAGACGACACACCGCATCACGAAGCCGCCATCTCAAACTGCGGCTAACCCGCCATTCCCGCCGAACAATTACAGACCATGGACGCTCTCCCACAGCCACGATGCGGGCCCGGCCGCCGTCGGAGTGCAGGTGCAAGGTGAGCTCCTCGCCCGGTTCGGCATTTTTGCCCACGAAGGGTCCTTGAGCTGAAAGGCGACTGGCTGTCACTTGCCGCCTTCACCTTCAAGGATGAACACTTCATGTAACATGCCCGTTCTGTGCACTCCGTCGGTGCCGGTCACCCGCAGCCACGGAAAGCTTTTGCTGCCCAGCCGGCAGGCGCGCCGCCAAGACTTCTCGGACCGGATCGCCAAGAGGCCGGCGCCGAGCAAAGCCCCTGGCAAGACCAATGCAATCCAGCACAGGGTCTCCCTGTCTACGCAATGGCTCGCCCGTTGGCTGGCCTGACGGCTTGCGGTCCTTAGGTCCGGGAGGGGTTTCCGGGTGGTGGTTTTATTCGAGTTCGGCGATGGTGCGGCCGGTGCGGTCGGGGGTGAGGATGGAGAAGATGACTCCTGCTGCGGGGCCGATGATTCCGAGGGCGAGGGCGAACGGGACGGTTCCGGCGAGGGTGAGGGCGAAGAGGGGGAAAACTCCGGCGCCGAGGCCTCGTCCGACGTAGTAGCTGGCGCTGGAGCCGGTGGAGCGGATGCGGGTGGGGAAGAATTCGGACATCCAGACGCCGAGGACACCGAAGCCGCCTGCACCGCCGGCGCACATCATGAGTGCCCAGAAGCCGGGTGCGGTCCAGAAGGTGCCGGTGATTTGCGCGTGCCCTGTGGTGAGCAGGGTCAGGAACCAGGCGAAGCCTGCGGTGCCGAACAGGCACGCTGCCGTGAAGGCGTATTTGCGGCGGATGCGGTCGGAGATGAGACCGGTCGCCGAGTAGGTGAGGATCGTGGCGACGTAACCGAGCAGGACGATCTGGCTGACCGTGTCGAGGGACAGTTTCTGGGTTTTGAGCAAGTAGGTGGACAGGTAGGCGCCGACGGAGTTCGTGGTGAGGAACATCGCGGTCGACAGGATCATGAACAGGACGGTCCCGTAGAGGAACCGGGGGCGGAAGATGTCGATCACTGGGACTTTGGAGCGGCGGATCTCCGGCGGGAGGGTGCCGTTGCGGCGGTGTTCCTGGTAGCTGAGCCATTGTTTGGATTCGGGCAGCAGTTTCAGCGATGCCGCGCCGATGACCAGGCTGATCGCACCGATGGCGACGTAGCCTGCCCGCCAGCCCAGGTCGTGTCCGAGGACGGACAGGAAGAAGTAGATGAGGCCGGCGGTGAGAATTTCGCCGACGAAGTACATGGACTGGATGATGCCGCCCATGGTGCCGCGTTTGGTGGTCTGCCAGCATTCGGTGAACATCGAGAAGGACAGTCCGAAGAGGCCGCCCATCCCGACGCCGGCGAGCACCCGGGTGAGGAGGAAGATTTCGTAGTTGGTGGCAAGGCCGCCAAGGGTTGCCGCGACGCCGAAGGCAAGGACCGAGACCGCGAACGTCCGTCGGCGGCCGAGGGTGTCGCCGAGGGTGCCGAAGACGAACCCGCCCAGGATCGATGCGAAGCCCTGGACCGTGGCGACGGTGATCAGGGCAATGGTGGAGACGTGCAGGCTGTCGGAAATGTAGGCCAGCGGGAAGCCGATCAGGTTCAGCTCGGCCCCGTCGAACAGGGTGCCGAGCAGGGCGAACGCCAGGATGAACCGGACCTCCCTGCGGGTGTAGAACGCGGCGGTCCCGACCGAAGGTGCGGGGCTTCCGGCGGAAGGCCCCTGCACGGGGTGGTCCTTGAGTGCAGGGGCGGCGGTCTTGTGCAGCTCGCGCAT